>JALYZZ010000468.1 GCA_030948675.1 Bacteroidota bacterium
CGGCTATTGTGTTACCGACATGAAGGAGTTTGCCGAAGTGATAGCTAAATACAAGCAATTGAAAAAAGACATTTACAATCTTTATTCAAGTTGCCCGTTGCTTGATGCTGGTTATGTAAAAAGCACCAAAAAGTACTTTGATGAGTTTTATGCAACAATTAATAACAAAAAGCTGATGGAGAAAGAGTTTCAATATCCGTGCGATCCAGGCGGAACTGGTAATGTTGTTATCAGGGGGCTGAGGAAGGATTGAGATGGAGAGAAATCTTGTTTTAGGTTTTGGTCAAACGTTTTTGAAATATAAAAAGCCTTTCTATTTTACCAATAATGGTTACATCAAATTTTAATGTTTCTACAATTACACTTTATTAAATTTTATCTCGGCCGATATTGATCGTGGTTTGTTGAACGTGTTGAAAAATGCTTTTTATGCAGTAACCGAAAAGAAAAAGAAAGCAGACAATAGCTAAAGACCGGCTATATCTGTAAGTACAAAAAAAAACAAACCATACTGTTTTCATTGCTGTTCGTGATAATGGCGATGGCATTCCTAAAAAAATACTTGATAAAGTTTTTCAGCCTTTTTTTACCACAAAGCCTACAGGTGAAGGAATTGGACTTGGTCTGTCAATAAGTTATGATATCATGAAAGCGCATGGAGGGGAGTTAAAAGTGGAAACAAAAAAACGTGAGCTGACTACGTTTATCCTCGAATTACCAGAAAATGATGTATAGTTTCTTATATTCGAAAACAATTACAAAAAGTACAGAAAGGTTCATTGCAAAAACAATCCAAATACCCCTGATACCAATTCCTTTGCTGCCGTGTTAACTGCTAGAAGCCAATAATTGTTTTATTGAATTCAACTATGCACAAACTTTACTTCCTATTACTCTTTTTTTTACCGGTGCAATTGTTTGCTCAGGTATCTATGACACCACCTTTTATAATACTTTCTGACACTGCAAATTTTCGTGTGCTTGACAACCGTTTTTGGCAAATAACAGAAGACACGAGTGGGGGCAAGTGGAATATCGAACAAGTTAGCAACCCTCCGGTGTCAACTACTTTCCACGAAAACGTAGTACCAGTAACGAGTTTGAACTATTCTGTAAATACCTTTTGGGTTAGATTCAAGGTAAAAAATAGTTTACACAACAACGTAAGTGTAGCGGTGCAACCAAAGAGCGCCTATACAAGTTTGTATACGAGAGATAATGATGGAAAATGGATACAAAGAACAACGGGAGACAATACAGTGTGGAGCAAACGGGATGGGTTTAAAATGATAAGTGCAATACCATTTGTAGTAAAAGCAGGTGAAGAAGCATGGATATATGAAAAGATAATTTTTGATTACCGCGCGGTACGGCCAAAACCGATTGAAGTAGCCCTTGCGCTTTCATACAAAGTGGTAAATGACAACTACGTCGATAACGACGCTCAATTATTTAAAACAATTATTGGTTCTTTCTTTATAGGCCTTTTATTATTTGCAGCAGTTTTCAATTTCTTCTTTTTTCTGGTAGTGCGCGAACGTGTATATTTTTATTATGCGCTTTGCCTGTTGTTTGGAACCATAAATGAGTATCCTTCGGTTTACTTTCATGTTTTTTTTAGGGAGCATCCTGTTCTCATCAATGCGGCGGCTGTTTTCTTTTTAGTGTTTGTCAACTACTTCGCCATTCAAATGGAAAGGCACTTTTTGCAAACATTCACCCGATACCGGCGATGGGACAAATTCATACAGTACTCCGTCTTCTTTCAATTGCTTGTTGCACTCATTATTTATTTTGCTGCTGCACATTTATCGCTGCAGGTGGATACCATTCTGTGGAAGCTTTGGGATTGGTGCGAAGGTCTTGTGTTAATTTGTATTTTAGGTACTTTCCTCTTCTATGTAAGAAAAAAAGACAAAGCAGCCAGGCAATTCATTATTGCTTGTTTGCCTGTTGCGGTTGTCTGGCTTGCCAATTACATCATTAATCTTGACCCAAATAGTAGTTTTTCGGTGCAGTGGAATAAATACTACAACCAGATTGAATTGTTGTGTGTGACTTTGCTGGTAGTTATTTTATCATGGATCCTGTTTGACAGGTATAACAGATTGAGAAAAGAAAATGCTGAGGTGGCCCTCGCAAACGAGCGACTGGCGAAAGAAAAGGAGATGGAGCGAAGCCAGTTGATAGCGCAGCAAAAAGTGGTATTAGAAAAAGAAGTAGCAGAGAGAACGGCTGAACTTAAGCAGTCGCTGGAAGAGTTGAAAGCTGCTCAAAAACAATTAATCCAAACAGAAAAAATGGCATCGCTTGGTGAACTAACGGCCGGCATAGCGCACGAAATTCAAAATCCACTCAATTTTGTAAACAACTTTTCCGAGGTAAGTGCCGAATTACTTGAAGAACTAAAAGATGGACCAATTGCAACTTTGCAACTTGCGCAAAAGGCAATGGCCGATGAAGTAGTGTCTGACCTGATCACAAATCTGCAGAAAATAAAACACCATGGAAAGCGGGCAGATGCAATTGTAAAAGCGATGCTGCAGCATTCTAACAGCGGTATTGGTAAGAAGGAACCAACCGATATTAATTCGCTTAGCGAAAAGTATTTTAGCGTTAGCTATAGTGGGTTGGTTAGTAAAGGGAAAAAAATAGATGTAACACTCAAAACCAATTTTGATGAAACCCTTGCCGCCAATAAAACAAATACGGGAAGAATAGAAGTAATACAACAAGATATTGGGAGGGTGCTTGTCAACTTGTTTAATAATGCATTTTATGCTGTAATCGAGAAAAAAAAGATTAAAGACAGTGAGGGGCTAAACAACTACCAGCCAACAGTATCTGTAAGCACAAAAAGAAGGGGAGGCGAAGTACAGATATGCGTAAAAGATAATGGGTTGGGGATATCTGAAAAAATAATAGATAAAATTTTTCAACCCTTTTTTACCACAAAACCAACCGGGCAGGGAACCGGTCTGGGGTTATATTTAAGCTACGACATTATTAAAGCGCATGGTGGAGAACTGAAAGTAGAAACAGTCGAGGGCGAAGGCGCTGAGTTTATTATAAGCTTGCCTGTAATAGCCGATTGATGTAAATAATTTATTTGCTAAAAAAATAATTAATAATCTTGCTTTCAAATCTTCTATAAATTATTTTCAACCCACCATGTTAGACGAGCTTATACTTGTTTTTTTTCTAATTCGATATATACGTCGGTCTTCACCCGACTCAATTGAACTGGGACAATGGGATAAGATTTTGCGGTGGGCCCTCTACATTATCCCCATTATCGCGATTGCAAATGTTGCAACAGATTCTCATGTACTGCCAAGGTGGCTGGGGCATATTATTTTACTGGCAGTACTGGCGATTGTTTATCTGCGGCCAGAGTTTCGTTCTTATAAAAATATCTTTGTTGCCATTGTGCCATTTGCACTTGCTTCCTTTCTCAAAGATATAATTAGTCATTCTCATTTCGGTCTTTTCGATCAGTTGCATCTGTACATGTCTATTATTTATCCATGCACTATTGTATGGATGATTGCCATGTTGTTTATGTTTAATAAGCAAAGAAATGCGCTCAAAAAAGAAAGGCAAAAAAGACAGCAGGAAGAAGAGCAAAATAGAATAATAGCCGCTCGTAAGGCCGAGCTGGAAACGATGGTAACAGAACGAACGTCGAGATTATTAGAGCAGAAAGAGGAGTTGGAGCATGCGTTAGCCGAATTGAAGGACACCCAGGCACAGCTTATTCAAAAAGAAAAGATGGCTTCGCTGGGAGAGCTGACAGCAGGCATTGCACATGAGATACAAAACCCACTAAATTTTGTCAACAACTTTTCTGAGGTGAACAAAGAACTGTTAGACGAGATGGAGCAGGAAATACACAAAGGCAACATAGAGGAAGTAAGGGCAATAGCAATGGACTTGAAAGAAAATGAATTAAAAATCTACCATCATGGCAAAAGAGCTGACGCAATTGTAAAAGGTATGTTGCAACATTCCAGGGCTAGTTCGGGTACAAAAGAACCAACAGACATAAATGCGTTAGCTGATGAATACCTCCGTTTAAGTTATCATGGTTTAAGGGCAAAGGATAAAAATTTTAATGCAACGTTTGTAACAGACTACGATGAAAGTATTAGAGAATTAAACATCGTTCCGCAAGATGTTGGGCGTGTGTTGCTAAACCTGATTAATAATGCTTTCTACGCAGTTGCAGAAAAGAAAAAACACGCACCACCGGAATATCAGCCTACAGTATCAGTAAGCACAAAGGCAGTGATCTTAGCCTCGGGAAGTGCAGGGGTAAGAATTTGTGTTAAAGACAATGGTTCAGGAATTCCTCCAAATGTTTTAGATAAAATTTACCAGCCTTTTTTTACAACCAAGCCTGCAGGCCAGGGCACAGGACTCGGACTATCGTTGAGTTACGAAATCATTAAAGCACATGGTGGAGAATTAAAGGCAGAAACAGAGGAAGGCGAGTTTGCACAATTTATCATTGAATTGCCGTACAGCAGTTGATAAAATATAAAATTAAACGTATTTTGATACTATGAAAATATTAGTCGTTGACGATGAAAAAGACATGCAGACTTTATTTCAGCAGCGTTTTAGAAAAGAAATTAGAGAGCAACTGGCAGAGTTTGCTTTTGCAAACTCTGGTGAGGAGGCGTTGCGGTACCTTGAGCAGCATCATCATGAAGCAGTATTAATTCTTTCAGATATTAATATGCCGGGAATGAGCGGATTAGAATTATTAAAGCATATTAAACAAAAATATGCCGCCCCACCGCCAGTAGTAATGATGATAACGGCATACGGCGATAATGAAAATTATAACAATGCGATGCAATTGGGCGCCGACGACTTTTTAACTAAACCAATTGATTTCCATCTTTTAAAAGAAAAACTAAAAATACAAGCGAATGGCTAAGATTTTGGTGGCGGATGATGAAGTTGACTTAGAGATGTTAATTAAGCAAAAGTTTCGCAGGCAGATAAGAGAACGTAAGTACGAATTTATTTTTGCCTTAAATGGTAGCGAGGCACTAAACAAACTGGAGGAACACCCTGATGTAGAGGTAGTACTAAGCGATATTAATATGCCGGTATTAGACGGATTGTCTTTACTAACTAAATTAAATGAAGTAAGTCCGCTTGTAAAAACGGTAATGGTGTCTGCATACGGAGACATGGAAAATATACGTACAGCTATGAATCGCGGCGCTTTTGATTTTGTTTGTAAACCTGTAAACTTTCAGGATCTTGAACTAACGATAGAGAAAACAATTTTACATGTAGCACAAATACGCGAAACATTAAAAGCGATTCAGGAAAACAACATTTTACGAATGTATGT
>JALYZZ010000490.1 GCA_030948675.1 Bacteroidota bacterium
GTATGGGACTTGGAAAATGGATTGTTGAAAACAATCGAATGGCAAAAAATAACCATGTCCCAATAAAAGAAAAATGAAAAAAAATTAATGCTACCAAAAAAATGGGCAATAGTTGGGGGAGGCATAATGGGGATGACTCTTGCGCACCGCCTTTCCCGGGCGGGTCATAAAGTAACAATATTCGAAGCGGCTCCGGAACTGGGTGGGTTGGTGAGTTCCTGGAAAATGGATGACGTAGAGTGGGACAAGTTTTACCATGTAATTTTATTATCAGACTTCCAAACTCGTAACATTTTTAAAGAAATTGGATTGGAGGATTTAATTAAATGGGTAGAAACTAAAACCGGCTTCTATATAAAAGGGAAATTATATTCCATGTCTGATACTTTAGAATTTCTAAAATTCCCCACATTAAATCTGGTTGACAAATTTCGGCTCGGTTTAACTATTTTGGTGGCTTCGAAGATAAAAGACTGGAAGCGGCTTGAAAAAATTCCGGTTACTAAATGGCTAAAACGTTGGTCCGGGAATAATACACTTAACAAGATTTGGCTACCTCTTTTAAGAGCTAAACTCGGCGAAAGTTATAAAAAAACTTCCGCCGTTTTTATTTGGGCCACAATTCAAAGATTATATGGCGCCCGGCGCAGTGGGCTTAAAAAGGAAATGTTTGGATTTGTGCCTGGTGGATATAAAATTGTAATTGAAGCCTTTAAACAAACTTTGCTTTTAGAAGGAACTACCATAAGAACAAATTGCGCAGTTAAAGAAGTTAAGTTATCATCAAAAAACAAACCCGCAGTTGCATTTTTTAATGATGATGAAGAAGAATTCGATGAAATTATTGTTACATTACCTTCACCGCTATCTGCTAAATTATGTTCGCCCCTATCGCTTGATGAAAAGAAAAAATTAAATAATATAGAATACTTGAGTGTAATTTGCGTTGCTGTATTATTGGATAAATCAGTTAGCAATTTTTATGTTACCAATATCACTGATTCGTGGGTGCCTTTTACAGGAGTAATAGAAATGACGGCTTTGGTTGACAAGAAATACCTTGGTGGCAATACCTTGATTTATTTACCCAAATATGTTGTCGCCGATGATCCTCTCTACGATAAATCGGATGATTATATTAAAGATTATTTTCTCGATAACTTTAAGAAGATGTATCCTGCTTTTTGCGATGACAACATTAAATTCGTTGGCGTAGCACGTGCAAAGCACGTAATAACAGTTGCTAAACTTTGCTATTCTGATCTGTTACCAGGTGTCAAAACTTCTATTCCGGGATTGTATATCATTAACACGTCACATATAAAAGATGGTACGCTAAATGTAAACGAGACTATACGTGTTGCGGAAACCAAACTAAAAGAAATTTTGAATTAAGTTATAATTATGATGAAAAAGAAAAAACCTCTTGCAAGTATTTCCCTCGATCTTGATGATCAATGGTCATATATGAAGGTGCATGGGGATGCAGGTTGGGAGAAATTTCCATCATACCTCGATGTATTTTTGCCGGTAGTACTTGACGCTTTAGATAAACTTGAAATAAAAATAACCTTTTTTATAGTTGGCCAGGATGCCGCGATTGAAAAAAACAGATGCATATTGCGAAGTATAGTTGAACGTGGCCATGAAGTAGGAAATCACTCTTTCCATCATGAGTCGTGGCTCAAAACCTACTCCAAAGATAAAATTGAAGAAGAAATAGAAAGAGCGGAAGTTGCCATACTAACAGCAACGGGTAAACGAACTAATATGTTCCGGGGCCCCGGCTTTAGTTGGAGTTTTGATTTATTACAGGTGCTTCAAAAACGTAATTATATATTTGATGCGTCAATTCTGCCAACTTACATCTCTCCAATTATGAGGCAGTATTATTTTTGGAACTCAAAGCTTTCAAAAGAAGAAAAGGAAAGTAGAAAGGAGTTATTCGGATCATTTAAAGAAGGTTTTTATCCACTTAAACCTTATACATGGAATTTTAGGAATAACAAAACCCTTTTAGAAATACCAGTTACAACAATGCCCGTTTTCAAAATTCCATTTCATCAAAGCTACCTTCTGTATATAAGCAATGTGTCGTTAGGGCTAATGAAGTTGTATTTAAAGTTCTCGATTCTTATGTGCAAATTGACAAAAACTTCCCCAAGTTATTTGTTGCATCCGTTGGATCTTATTGGAAAAGACCATGCACCTTCTCTTGCTTTTTTCCCTGGTATGAATATTAAAAGTGAACGTAAACTAAAAATATTTGAAATTGCTATTCAAATATTAAAAGACAATTTCGAGCTGGTTCCTATGTCGAAATTTTCCGAAAGCCTTTCCGCAGATCTAAAAGAAATTACGCTTACCGCTTAAGACCAGGAAAACTTAAACAACTATGAAAATCTTCTCAATAGTGGGCGCACGACCACAATTTATAAAATTGGCCCCGCTTTCGTCTGCTCTCGAGGGCTTGCATGAAGAGTTTATTGTGCACACGGGCCAGCACTACGATTACCTTATGTCGGAAAAAATTTTTACCGATCTTGGTATCAGACAACCGGATATTCATCTCGAAACTAAATCCGGCTCCCAGGCAGTTCAAACAGGCGAGATGATGGTAAAACTTGAGGCCGCTATGATTGAAGAGAAGCCAGATATTATCATCGTTTTTGGTGACACCAATTCTACCTTGGCTGGTGTTTTGGCAGCCGCAAAATTAAACATTCCCATTATACATATTGAAGCCGGATTAAGAAGTTATAACAGGAGCATGCCGGAAGAAATCAATCGTATAGCGGCAGATCATCTCTCCCAACACCTTTTTGCACCTACTCAAACTGCAGCAGATATTTTAAAGAAAGAAGGGATGGCTGAAAATACTTTTCTTACTGGAGATATTATGGTTGACACCATGAAAAACAATATTGAAATTGCTCTCAAAAAACCAAATGTAATTTCCAAGTTGAAACTTGAAGGCAAAAATTTTAACTTACTTACGCTTCACAGAAATTATAATGTCGATCAATCAGACTTATTAGAACACATACTTAATCAATTGGGAAAATTGGAATTATTGATAATTTTTCCCGTACATCCACGAACCCGCAAAATGCTTGCAAGTACTTTTATCGTACCTGAAAATATTAGATTGACCGAACCGCAAGGCTATTTGGACTTTATTACACTTGAATATTTTTCACAGCGAATCATAACTGATTCCGGTGGTATTCAAAAAGAAGCCTATCTTCTAAAAAAGCCTTGTATTACTCTTAGAACTGAAACGGAGTGGGTGGAAACGGTGAAAGAGAAATGGAATTTGCTTGTTAACCCCGGCGACGAAAAGATGAGTTCAAAAATACTTGAATTCAAAACTCCCGAAACACAACCCGATATTTTTGGAAAAGATGTAACGGATAAAATGGTAAAATTGATTAATAGCATTATATAAATTTCTGACATTAAAGAAGCAAGAAATAACGTTTAATAGTTTGCTGTGGATCGATAATATTGACCACGTATTTCTCTATTAGCGGTTAAAAGAGATCAATTTTAACTACATTTAAATTTTTAAACATTTGTTGAATCATGGATTTATTAAATAAGCCTTTTGTAAGTATAGTTCTTCCATGTTATAATGAAGAAGCAATTTTGCCAGGTAATTTAAACACTATCATTAACTATCTTGACAATAAAAGCAATAAATATCAATGGGAAATTATCATCGTGAACGATGGCAGTAAAGATCAAACGGGGGAAATTGCGGAAGAATTTTCAAGTCGGCGAAGTGAAATCAGGGTTATCCATCACCCAGTAAATCTTAACCTGGGGCATGCCTTGCAAACAGGCTTTTTACATTCGAAGGGAGCCATAATTGTTGTACTCGATGTTGATTTGAGTTATTCAGTAGAATATATTGAGCAAATGGTTGACAAGTTGATTGAAAGTGTTGCCGACATTGTCATTGCATCTCCATATATGAAAGGCGGCAAGGTTACAGCTGTTCCTTTTTTTAGAAAAGCTATGAGTAGGTGGGTAAATAGATTTATGAGCATGGCCGCCCAGGATAAATATTACACTTTTACAAGTATGGTGCGGGCTTATAGAAGAAGCTTTATCCAAACGCTGAATTTAAAAACTAAAGATTACGAAATAAGCCCGGAAATTATCTACAAAGCGATGATACTTAGAGCAAGGATCATTGAAATTCCTGCCCATTTAGATTGGACGGAACAAAATAAATTTAAGGGAAAAAGGACATCAAGCCTTAGAGTTTTGAGAAGCACTTTTTCTGGATTGATGTCCGGGTTTATTTTTCGACCATACCTCTTTTTTCTGGGGATAGGGGTTTTTTTGATCCTACTTTCATTATACGAATTAGTATGGTTACTGTACGATACTTTATCTTTTATAACAGATGCAAATGTTAATGTTTCTTTTTCCGAAAGCCTGGCTGTTCAGTTTCAGAAAAATCCTCAATCATTTCTAGTGGGTGGTATTACTTTCATAATTGCGATTCAATTTTTGAGTGTTGGATTTTTATCATTGCAAAGTAAACGATACTTCGAAGAACTTTTCCATTTAGGCACAGCATTGAAAAAAGAACAAAAAAAGTCTTGAAGTCAAGACCTTTAAATAACAATACAAAATTTGATCGGTAGTAAATAATATTATGACAGTTTCAAATCGCAAACCGTTCTCAAATAAGAACAATCTAATACTTTATGGATCCTTGATATTATATGCAGGCGTCTTATTTTTTCTGGCATTTAGGATGAACATTTGGGAAGATGAGTCTTATTCACTCCATACCACTTCTAATAATTTAAGCAAGGTTATAAGCC
>JALYZZ010000514.1 GCA_030948675.1 Bacteroidota bacterium
GCATACACCCGGTGCAATCCATCTCATGATATGTACGGAATTGGTGCCTTCACTAAAAACAAGCACTGGGGATGTACCAGTTCATTGGTAATAGATGCCCGTAAAAAACCTCACCACGCCCCGGCGGTAGAAAAAGACCCGGTTGTTGAAAAAAGGATTGATCGTTTGTTTGCAAAAGGCGGAAGCTTGCACAACATGTAGTTGTTTTTGTTAAAGCCTAATGCAAATGTGTTCCTTAAATCATTTTTTTGCTTCAAAAAGTTGTTGAAAAAAACAAACAAAACTGATGACTTTGTCATTTTCCCACAGTGATTTTATCGCTCCTCACAAGTAATCAAAATTGCCACTGCTGATATTTTCATTTTTTCAAGCAGCGATAGCAAATATTCAATTATAATTGCACTTCTTTGATTGCCAGGAAGTTAATGGAATTGGTATGTGTTGTTGATGCAGTTTTTTTTAGATAGGAGGCATCTAATAATATGAAAAAGCGTCTATAGAATCAACTTAACAAATAAAAGCGATTGCTAAAGCCAAAAGATATAAGCTATGGAGGTTTGTACTAAATGCCATCAGAACGTTTCGAAGGAGCTGATGAAAGATGGAGTATGTTTTTTGTGTGAGTCTGATAAGCAGGATACAATAGAAAAGTTGAAAGCAAGAATTCAAGAACTGGAAATTGAATTGCAAATGCAGAAAAAATCAGCAGAAAAGGGCGATAAACTTCTAAAAGTAATGTGGGGCGATGATTTTAATGACGATTCATTGCACTAGATCTTCCTTATTAATGTTGCTTCCTCTTCAAATTGCACTAGTTCAATTTTATTCAATAGCTCGATATAGCACTTACTTTTGTCTGTTCGGATTTATCGCGCTAGAACGTCTTTTACCCTAAAAAAAGTTGATACTACACCAACCTTTTTTCAACTGATTCCACGCATCTTTCGGCTCACATCTGCATTAATTTCCTATTTATCTTCTGCGTTTGATTAACAAAAGTGATTGTGACATGTAAAGCAGTGGCAGCTCGATGAAAACCTAAATTATTTACAGTTTCGGCAAAAAACCGGCTATGTGATATAACTTTAGCGCTTTTTAAAGAAGTTGCTGCATGAGTAAAATAATTGAGGTACATGAACTGGTGAAGAAATACGGAGATTTTACCGCCGTAAAAGGCATAAGCTTTAGTGTGAATGAGGGGGAGATATTTGGTTTGCTTGGACCCAACGGAGCAGGAAAAAGCACCACGCTTGAAATCATCGAAACACTCAGATCTAAAACATCCGGCAAAGTGTTTGTAGATGGAATGGATCTTGATAAACAGCCAAATGACATAAAAAAAATTATTGGGGTTCAACTCCAAACCTCAGGTTATTACCCCGGTCTTAATTTGACGGAATTGATCGAGTTGTTTAATGGATTATACAATCGCAACGTAGATGTAACTGCTTTTTTGCAGATGGTTAACCTGAAAGACAAGGCCAAGGCGAAATTTAAGGAGCTAAGCGGAGGACAAAAGCAGCGTTTTTCTATAGCCACTACATTAATCAATCAGCCAAAAATTATTTTTTTAGACGAGCCGACTACAGGCCTCGACCCCCAGGCTCGCCGCAACCTCTGGGATTTGATTAGAGATATTCGTAACAAAGGCACTACTGTTATCATTACCACCCATTATATGGATGAAGCGGAAGTGTTGTGCGATAGGGTAGCGGTAATAGACTCGGGAGAAATTATTGCCATTAATTCTCCCGACAAAATGATTGATGACCTTGTGGCATCAGGTTTTGAAAGAAAAAAAGAAGTTAAAGCTGCCACGCTTGAAGATGTTTTTATTAATCTTACGGGCAAATCTTTACGGGAAGAATAATTAATCAATAAACAATTACTATTTATACCACATGAAAAAAGTGTTTTTAGTGCCTTCGGTTTTGATCTTATGTATTACGTTACAGGCACAAACTAAAAAGACTACCAAAACGGTAGCACGGACAAAAACATCGGCAACTGCCGGTGCAGGTTTAAAGACGAATACAGACAGCATTAGTTATGCTTTTGGTTTGTCGCTGGGGCAGTATTTGAAAAGCCAGGGATTGTCATCCATTAACTATGCGATGATGAACAAGGCGGTAGAGCAGAGCATTAAAGGTGAGAAAACGTACCTTGATATGGTGCAGGCCAATCAGGTAATGCAGAGTTTTGCAAGTGCAAAAATGACAAAGACCTCGGCAGCAGAAAAAAAGAAGGGAAGTGAATTTTTAGCTAAAAACAAAACGCGTAAAGAGATAGTCCAGACTCCGAGCGGATTGCAATATGAAATATTGGTAAAAGGTACTGGCCCGATACCTTCGAAATCTGATACCGTTTCAGCGCATTACAAAGGCTCTTTATTAGACGGTAAAGAATTTGATAATTCGTACAAGCGGGGTGAGCCTTTAACCATTCCTGTAGGGGCCGTAATACCGGGTTGGACTGAAGCTTTAACAATGATGCCTGTTGGCAGTAAATGGAAGCTATATATTCCCTCAACTATTGGCTATGGAGATGTAGGCGCTGGTCAGGATATTCCGGGTGGCGCTACTCTTGTATTCGAGGTCGAATTACTTGGAATTTCTAATAAAAAATAGATTTTTCGCGCATGCAAGCCCAGCGGAACCAGGACTAATTATCAGCGAACTATGCAAACGAAAATCTTTTAGGAACTACCCACTTGGGATAAATACACCAACTATGTCAGACAGTACTGC
>JALYZZ010000300.1 GCA_030948675.1 Bacteroidota bacterium
TGATCATTTTCTTTCTGTTTTAGTAATTAAAATCCAAGGTTTACTCCAAAAGCGAAAGTGCGTGTAGTAGGATAAATGTGTTGTTCTATACCAGCATCTAAAGTACTTCCACTAACAATTTCAGGCGTAAAGCCGCTGTAAGGTGTAAACGTAGCGAGGTTTTGAGCCGTGATATAAATTCTCAAATTCTGAATTTTGTACCTCGATAAAATACTTCGTGCCAAAGTGTAGCCCAACGTAATATTGTTTATTCTAAAGAAGCTGGCACTTTCTAAAAAATAAGTGGAAGCCGGTAAAGCATTTAGATTCGCCCTCGGAATATTTGAATTGGAGTTGTTAGGGGTCCAACGGTTTTGTGCAACAACTGTTTCAATATTGTCGCGGGAGTCAGCCCTTGCCGCTTTCTTGGCGTTGTAAATTTTACCTCCCGATGTACCATAGGTTCCAAAGCTAAAGTCGAGCGTCTTATAACTTAAGCCACCGTTGATGCCATAGGTGAACTTTGGTTGATAAGAACCGCTGTAGGCTCTGTCATAATCATTGATAACGCCATCCGGCTTACCGCCCGGTCCACTAATGTCGAGGTATTTGAGATCTCCCGGCTGAGCATTTGGTTGTGCAGAAGCTGCTATATCAGCAGCAGTTTTGAACGTGCCCGCAGCCTGCAATACGTAAAAACTTCCTATTGGCTGTCCGTTGTCAGACTTGGTTGTAAAACCCTGGCTGCCTACGGAACCTGCGGTTAAAGCCTGTCCGCCATTTAAACCGGTAATTTTATTTTTGTTGAAGGAAATGTTGCCACTGATATTATAATTCCAGTCTTTACTTATTTTGTCATTCCAGTTTAAACTAAGCTCAACGCCTTTGTTACTGAAGCTGGCGGCATTAGTGGTATACAGGTTATCTACATCACCTAATATCTGTCCGTTAAAAGCAATGTTTATAAGCGCATTGTTTGTCTTCTTGTCATAATATTCCAGTGATCCTGAAAGCCTGTTCTGCAAAAGTCCGAAATCCAACCCCAGGTCGTATTCTTCGGTAGTTTCCCATTTCAAATTTTTGTCAACCGCCTGGTCAAAAGAAATACCGAGAAATTCTGCTCCATTATAAAAATAAGGGACATTTAATGTAGCTAAAGGATTATAGAGATTGCTTGCGATTTGGTCGTTGCCTACCTTGCCCCAGCTTCCACGAAGCTTAAGGTTGTCAAATGTTTTTTGATTGGCCATAAACGCTTCTTTGGCGATGTTCCATCCTACACCAATAGAAGGGAAGTAGCCCCACCTGTTCTGAGAAGGAAAGCGTGAAGTACCATCAGCACGAAATGTGGCAGTTAATAAATACCTGTTGCTGTAGCTATAGTTAAGCCAGCTTAAATAAGAGTTTCTTGCCCACTTATCGCCGCTGTTAGAATTGCTAGCTGTAGAAGGAACACCGGCATTCAGGTACCACTGGTCTTTGTTTTCCGGCACATCAAGCCGTGTACCTCTTGCTGTAGCAAACTTAAATGCCTCGGCAGTTGTACCAACTAATAGGCTAAGTATGTGATGACCAAAAGTTTCAGAAATAGTGGCAGTATTATCCCACACCCATTTGCTTGCATTGTCATTTTGAACACCTAACTGGCTACGATTTACCAATTGGTTACCTCCGGAAGTAATAAATACATTTGCCGCTCCTGTGTTTGCGTATTTGTAGTTGTAAGTAAGGTTATTATAAAAGTTAAGATCAACCCCATAACTGGAATGGAGCGCTAACCACCTGACCGGTTTGTAGTCTACCGCAAAAGTTCCCTGTAGCCGGTTGTTTAAACTTGAGTTATTTGTTTTATCAAGATTGAGCAAAGGGTTAGCAATATTGTTAGACAAAGAAGTGTTGCCATACAGGTCACCGACTTTAGCTGGTACATAAGGTGCAGCCCGATAGGCAATATCAAATACACCTAAGTCAACATCTCTTAAATTGGTTCTGCTATAAGATACAAGGGTAGAAAGTCTTAAGTTATTGGTAAGCTTGTATTCGTTGTTTGACCTAAGCGTGTATCGCTTAAAGTCATTTGTTTTGATGACACCACCGTCTCCGACAAATCCACCACTTAAAAAATAATTGATCTTATCACTTCCACCCGAAATAGAAAGGTTGTGATTTTGAAACAAGCTCTTTTTGGATATTACGTCGTACCAGTCGGTATTACCCCCGGCTGCGAGTTGGACGCTTTTGATCAGGCTATCACCGGTTCCATAATAAATACTTGCCTCATTTACATAGTTTGCGTACTGCTTAGCCCCAGCCATATTCACCAGTTTTGCTATTTCCTTTACTCCAACGGTGGCATCATATGCAACAATCATTTTACCTGTCCGACCCTTTTTTGTAGTAATCAGCAATACGCCGTTTGCAGCCCTCATACCATAAATAGCTGTAGCAGATGCATCTTTTAAAATATCCATGCTGGTAATGTCTGCAGAGTTAATGTTTCTAATGTCGTCGGTAATTACGCCGTCAACAACATACAAAGGAGCTGCTCCGCCAAGCATGGTGCCTACACCTCGTATGCGTACCGTGGGAGAACTGTTGGGGTCGCCCGAACTAATGATCTGCACGCCGGCCACACGTCCCTGTATTGCCTGGGTGGCGGTTAGTACAGGTTGCTTCGCAATGTCTGCACCTTTTACGCTGGCAACTGATCCTGTTACGTCTATTTTTCGTTGGGTACCATAGCCTACTACGATTACCTGTTCCAATTCCCTGTTTGAGGTAGCAAGAGCTACTGTAATGTCGGTTCTTCCTCCAATAGCAACTTCCTGGTTGGTGTAGCCTACGGAAGAAAATACCAGGGTAGCATTTGGCGCCGCTGAGATGGTAAACCTTCCTGAAGTGTTTGTGGAAGTGCCGCGTGTTGTCCCTTTTACATTTAGGCTTACGCCTGATAAGGGGGTATTATTTTCGCCCGTAACAGTACCTGAAACAGTGGTTTCCTGGGCCGTTGCATAGAGCGATACGAGCTGCAGAAAGCCGGCAAAAATGAGGATGCGAACATTCATGTCAAAAACTTTGTTTCTGACAATTCGATAGAATTGGTTCATTTTTTTAAGAATTAATGGTAAATAGTTAACCGTGGTCAACAGAAGTAAAATTCAAAAGAGAATAAAAATTAACGCTGCAAAAAGTCAGGCAGGATGTAAGTGCTTTAAATGGAGTAAAATGTATTTCATACAGCAGTTTTTTGGTATTCAAAAACAGATAGTTTTACCTGATGCTACAACGTAACAAAATTATACCAGCTTTTTCTTTTAATTATTTATGGACAGATAAAAGAAATAAGCGCAGGTTGATTGTCTTTATCGCGCTGCAATGCATTTAGACAACAGTAACAAATGGAGTGGAATGAAGCAGCAATGAAGGAGGGTATATAAAAATAATAAGTTGCGAAGGTCAGTGAACTTAAGAGAGGAGTTAAGCAAGCAGCAATGGTAAACGCGATGATTTGTACACGTTACCGGAAAAAGTTCTTTGGTTCGTGGTAACTATCCCTGTTTTTTTGCTACACACATTAGTGTTAGCGCACTTTTTTTTGATAGTGGATTTCTTCCCGACAAAAAATTTCCCAGTTGATATTTAAATGCCGCTCTACCCGTTTTGCCTTGCAATGCTTCTGCCCCAACTTCATGATTGTGTGGGAAAATTTTTACCATAAAATATAATGGCTCTAAAACCTCTCTAAACAGTTCTTCCGTAACACCATGACCCGGTTTGTGGTGAATTTCGCAAGCCAGCCCCCATTTCTGTTGCTCACTCGTTTTATGAAATCCGTGCCCGATATACCTGTAATAAAACAGCCTTAAATTCCACAATAATCTAGCTGCTCCCTTATAATTCCAGGCACTAAATTGAGGATCATGATCGGTAATCAATACGCCGCCCGGCTTTACGAGTCGCGCAGCTTCCTTTAACACAGAAGGCATGTCAACCGTATGGTGTAAAGTAGCATTTAAGGTAACAATGTCTGCAATACCTGACTTGAAAGGAAGATCGTTTGCATCAGCTAACACAGTGGTATAACCTAATTTAGATGCAATTTTTAATGATCCGGGTGCAACATCAACACCTATTAAGGCTTTAGGCTTTCCTTGTATTGTTGCATAGATATTTCCCGGGCCACAACCAACATCTACAACTACTTTGCCATCCCAGCTTCCACCCATTGCAGCCTTCCAGCGGCTTTTAAATGCATCGCTTCTGTGGCAGTAGGTAAGGTACTCTTCGGCCCAGTCATTATGATTGAAGTAGTAAACATTTGCTTCAAGACCTGGTGTAGAGTCCCTTATTGGAAATGCCAGGTAAGAACCTAGCTGAGTTCCTTCGTTTTCAGGTTTTAAGAGGGCTTCCAGCATTTTGCAGGTTTTAGCGGGTTGAGCTATCTACAATATACAAGTTATAGTCGTAATTACAAATAGGTCGCATCCGGATTAGGTAAATAACGATTATAATCACCTGTAAAGTATTGACACAGTTACTTTCACAACAGCATTTACTTTTTTAGCTATAAAAGATTTTGACGGTTTTAGAAATGACGGTTATTGGTTATTTTGTTCAGGGAATGTTTAAAATAAGATGTAGATGTTCGGTAAAAAAACAAGGTGAGAAAGGATGTGTCAGTCCCTTTTTCGGTTAATTAAAATAGTAATTGATTAATATTTTGATAGGTGGTACATTATTTATGTCTATTACTTTTTTACAACCGCGGTGAAAGGAAAAGACATGGGAGAAGCGGCCTTTTTTCAATTTTTAAAAATAACTGCAGATGAAAAAGATTGGTATTTTACATGGAAAAGAAAGAAGCTTTCCTACAGCATTTATCGATAGGGTAAATAGCAAAAACGTGGATGGTATTGTGGCAGAACCGGTCAGGATCGATAAAGTAATACAAGGAGAACCGACCGCCTATGCTGTTATCATTGACCGCATCAGCCAGGATGTACCGTTTTACCGCGCTTATCTCAAAAATGCAGCTTTATGTGGAACTGCTGTCATCAACAACCCCTTTTGGTGGAGCGCGGACGAAAAA
>JALYZZ010000571.1 GCA_030948675.1 Bacteroidota bacterium
TTGATGGGTGTTTTTGGTAGACTACAAGTTGTCCTGCTAATGCTGCTTTATTAACTATTTCGGAAGATACAATAGTAGCTCGGGGTAATAGGTCCAATGCCTCAATTGCCATTGTATAAAATTGTGCTAAGTTACTGGCGCTGCATAATACCAGGGGGATCTCTTCATTCTTTAAAAAGTAATTCAATTCTTCACCTATTAATAAGCCGCTTAAGTAGCAGGCATTTTGCTTTTTATCCAACTTGTTAAATAATTGATTTGCTCTTACAGTAAACAGAAGATGAAGTATTGTTGCTTCTTTTGATTTTGCGACCCCTAGCTTAAACGCATCAACTTCTGCTTCTGAAAGCGCGGAATTGTCTTTTTGTACCGAGTCTTTCAGAATGCTATGTTTGCTCATCAAACTATAGACTTCGCCGGTCATGAATGTACTGAAAGAGACTAGACTACCGTTTTTAATACGAATGTGTTTGCTATGAGTACCTGGAAAAATCAACATACCATTTTGAGGCATCGTAGTACTATTTTTCAATAACTCCATCAAGCCAATTAACTGTGTTTCTTCGCCTCTCATTACATCATTTTCACTTCGTACACCGGAAATTAAAATAATTTCATGTTGCAAATTTTCACTCGCTTTGAAACTTTTTATAGCAGCATTACTACCGTTGAGTGCAAAAGGAAGCTTTGCATATGGAACATCTTCCATCCCAATGGAGGACGATGCCATACCAGAAATTACAATAGTACTATTTTGAAGGTTTATAGAACCCTGTGCCGACAATACGTCAATTTCCTTTTTTAAGTAATTACGAAAAAAGTCAATCTTATCAATTGCGTCATTAGATGACATCTGGTGTTGCCATCCGGTATGCATTTTTGCAATTCCCTCTTCAGATGTTACTTCAGCAATTACAATTTGCTGATCTATATCAAACAGACGCAGCCTGAAAGAGGATGTGCCCCAGTCGCTGCCTATCAGGTATTTTTGCATAATGCAGTATAAGTAAAAGTTTTTTTACGCTTTGCACAGCGCCTTTAGAGCCTTTTGCTCTATTACCAGTTGTGAATGGCACCGTCAGGGCTTTGTAAAACAGGATGTGGAAATTTTGTTTTTTCCGTTATCTCCATTACAAAAGTTGCTTTACTACGATCAAACGTTACCCCTAATCCTGGTGCCGGGTTCAGGTATAATTTACCCTTTTTAAAAAGCACATAGTCTTCATTAAAGTAAGCAGGTCGTTCCGGTGCACCACCTCCTAATTCCATCATACATCGCGAAGGAGAAGACGAGCCAAGAACATGAACTAAAGCAGCAGTTGATAATGGGCCGGTAAAGTGAGGTATCATTCCTACATAATGCGTTTCGGCAATTGTGCAGATCTTTTTAAATTCAGTAATTCCGCCGGTGTTAGGTAAAGTTACTCTGGTGTAATCTATCAGCCTGTTTTCAATTAACTCATTAATATCCCATCTGTCGCCAAACTGCTCACCTACCGCTATTGGCACTTTTGTCATTTGCCTTACAGTTTTGTAAACACCCGGGTTTTCTGATCTTATAATGTCTTCTACAAAATAAGGTTCAAGTGCTTCGAGTGCATTACAGATTTTTACCCCTTCCGTCATATCAAAGCGGGTGTGTAAATCTATTGCCCACTTACCACCGCCGCCCACTGCAGCATCTATCCGCTTACATAGCTCTATCGTCTTTTTTGCGTTTTCATAAAAGTCAAAACGAACTTCGCCGCTGCCTCCTGTAGGGCCTATACGATAGGTTCTTAAACCAGCCTCAATGCAATCACGGGCACGTTGCTCCTCTATAGTTGCTTTAGATGCAGTGAAACCAGTAGCGTAACATTCTACAAATTCACGTGTGGCGCCACCCAGCAAATCATATACAGGTACATTTAAAGCCTTTCCCTTAATGTCCCACAAGGCCATTTCCAATGCCCCCAGCGCATGTAACTTTTCCCTTCCGGGAGGATAAAACATGCCCCTGTATAAGTTTTGCCATACATGTTCAATTCTAAAAGGATCTTCCCCAATCATCATCTGGGCACATTGCTCTATCATATCTTTTGATCCGCCTTCTCCAATGCCTGTTATTCCTCCGTCAGTTTCAATTTCTACTATTCCTCGTGCCTGGTTAAATAAGGGTTTATTATATCCGGGAGCACTGTAATAGCGGATCCTTGTAATTTTCATTTTTGAATTGGATGCACCACTAATACTTTCCTGGGCTTTTACTAAGGGCAAACCAACAAAAACTCCGGCCGAAGACAATGCTGCGGATTTTATAAAGCTTCTTCTTTGCATAGTGACAGCAGGTTTTGAAGTTGAATATATACATCTTTTTTGGTAGAACATACACCTTCGCTGGCACCTGCTTTTTGTAAAATAGTTTGTTGCCTTGTTGAATAAGCATAAGAGTTAAGGATTACAAATCTGACGACTAACTGAGCTGTAACAACTGCAAGAGCAGTAATGAACTATTAAAAAATCATCTATTTTAAAACTCCCTTCTCAATTAAAACTAATAAGATTTCTTTTTTGCTAAAAAATTTAGTATTTTTGTTTCTCGAATTTCGCTAGTGAAATCATTTAATGGAAACTACAAAAGCACATATTCTTGCAGGTTTACAAAGAGACATCCTTCCCCTTCAGGGATATAAACCTGCTGATGGTAATATTGGTTTTGACGGCGGATTAGGCATTATAAAAAACGCTTTTCCAAATGCTTCATTTCCTTTAGGAGCAATACATGAGTTTTGTTGCAGTCGCACAGAAGATGTAAGTGCTTCCACTGGTTTTATTGCCGGTATCATCTCTGCAATTATGCAAAAAGGAGGCGTTACTATATGGATTAGTCCATCACCTAAGATTTTTCCACCCGCTCTTACAATGTTTGATATTGCTGCTGAAAAAGTCATTTTTATACATGTGCAAAAAGAAAAAGAAATTTTATGGGTAATAGAAGAAGCATTGAAATGTGAAGGTCTTGCAGCAGTAATTGCAGAAACACCGGAAATAAGTTTTACGGCAACCAGAAGATTTCAATTAGCTGTTGAACAAAGCCATGTTACTGGTTTTATTATTCGTCAAAATCCAAAAAACCTTGCTACAGCCTGTATTACCCGATGGAAGATTACCCCTTTGCCTTCTGCTGCTTTAGACGGTTTGCCGGGAGTAGGTTTTCCACAATGGAATGTAGCATTATTAAAAGTTCGTAACGGTACTCCTGGCAACTGGCAGTTAGAATGGAACGGAACATTTAGGCACGCTTCAAAAGTAGCAGTACTTAACAAGCAGGAACAACGAAAGGCAGGATAGATGGCAAAGCGATACGTTTCCATATGGTTCAGATATATAAAAACTGACTGGTTTACTATTCGCCAGCCACAATTTCGCGATACACCTTTTGTTCTAAGAACTTCTTCTCATGGCAGAATGGTAGTGACCGCGGCAAATGCTGTAGCCGAAGCGAAAGGCATTCATGCAGGAATGGTATTGGCAGATGCCAGAGCTATCATTCCTGAAGTACAGGTAATGGATGATAAGCCAGAGATAATCGAAAAACTATTAAAAGCCATTGCTGAGTGGTGTATACGTTTCACTCCTGTGGCTGCAATTGATCCTCCTGATGGCATCATTCTCGATGTTAGTGGCTGTTCTCATTTGTGGGGTGGAGACAAAGCGTATGTAGATGAAATTGCAAAGCGTTTGAAGCATAAGGGTTACTATGTACGTGTTGCAATAGCAGATACAATAGGTGCAGCCTGGGCTGTTGCACGATATGGTGATGCAAGTGTAATTGAAGCGAATGAACAATGTGCAGCATTACTTTATTTGCCGCCTGCTGCACTCCGTTTGCAAACTGATGCAATAGAGTTGTTAAACAAACTTGGTCTTCGCCAGATGAAAGACTTTATTGGTATATCAGATACTGCTTTACGACGTCGTTTTGGCAATCTTATCACCACCAAATTAAACCAGGCTTTAGGACTCGAAGACGAATGTATTGAGCCGGTACTACCAATAGTACCCTATCAGGAAAGACTGCCGTGCCTGGAACCAATTGTAACGGCAACAGGTATTGAAATAGCACTGCAAAGATTACTCGAAGCATTGTGCGAAAGGTTTCAAAAAGAACAAAAGGGACTTAGGCTTGCCACCTTTACATGCTACAGAATAGACGGGAAAGTTGAAAAGATACAAATTGCTACAAACGCTCCTTCCCGTAATTCCAAACATCTTTTTAAGCTGTTTGAAATAAAAATATCTTCTATTGAGCCTGATCTTGGAATTGAGTTATTTGTATTGGAAGCCTCGAAAGTGGAAGACCATGTTGCCTCTCAACAAAAATTGTGGGAAAGCATGTGCGGACTGGATAATATGCATTTAGCAGAATTAATAGATCGTTTAGCAGGAAAGTTAGGTGCAAATACTATTTGCCGGTTTTTGCCAGATGAGCATTATTGGCCTGAAAGGTCATACAAACCAGCAACATCGCTGCAGGAACAAAAGATGACAGAATGGAGACAAGTGAAACCAAGGCCAATACAACTGTTGTCTAAACCTGAAAATATTGAAGTAACTGCACCCGTGCCTGATTACCCCCCTATGCTGTTTCGATACCAGGGAAAACTGCACAAAATAAAAAAGGCCGACGGGCCTGAACGCATCGAACAGGAGTGGTGGATACAAAATGGGCAGCACCGGGATTACTATACTGTTGAAGATGAAGATGGTTATCGGTATTGGTTGTTTCGTTTAGGTCATTATGATGAGGATTACCAATGGTTTATTCACGGATTTTTTGCGTAAACCGAAAGATTTAAAAGCTTAATTTCTTATTAAATACGAATTGTATGTTAGGAATGTTTCTTCATTATGACTTTAAAATATTTTCTTTTTACTTGCCAGGGTTGTTGCAGTAAACAGGATTAATCTCTTACATTTTATTTAAATCTGATTTAAGAGCGATTCCACTTATACAATAAAGATTAAGAAAGAATATGCATCAGCTATTATTGAAGATTTAAAACAGGTCGATCCAATTGAAATTTTGGAAGAACCTGTTCCTGAATGGCAAAAGGAAGAGTCGCTTAAAAGGCTTTCAGAAATGAAATGAAATCCCACATCAACATTATCGGAAAAAGCATTTTTCAAAACTTTAGAAAGTAAAAATGGATGAAGAAGTATACATTACTTTTCTCCTGCCAAGCCTTATCCGATTTTAAATGAAACTTGCTTGTAGTATCATTTGCAGCAAAAGAATCCCGGAAAAAGATTGATTACAGATGTAGAAAATGTCATTACTTCTATAAGAATAAATCCCTATTTCGCTTCAGTTAAAATTTAAGAATATTAGAACTACAGCATGTAAAACTTTTCCTTATGCTATTCTTTATGAGGTAGATGAAACTGAAAATATTATCAGGATTATTTCTATATTTCATTTTAGCAGAAGACCATATTGGCTTAACAAATAGTAATTTCCCAATGACTGTTCGCACTTTAAAGGAATTGTAGACATGTACACAGAATTTCAAACCACTACCAATTTCACATTCCTTCGCGGTGCATCTCATCCTGAGGAACTGATTGAGCAAGCAGCAGCCTTTGGATATAGCGCAATAGCAATAACTGACCGAAATACATTTGCAGGAATTGTAAGAGCACATGCTGCTGCAAAAAAAACAGGAATAAAATTGATTGTTGGATGCCGTTTAGATCTACTGGACGGTCTGCCACTGCTTGCTTACCCTACAGATAAAACAGCTTATTCTCAACTATGCAATTTACTTACATCGGGCAACCATCGTGCAGAAAAAGGAGAGTGTCATTTATATAAAGCTGATGTGTATAAATATGCAAAAGGTGTAAAATTTGTTGCGCTACCACCTTATGAACTAAACAAGACATTTGAATTTGAACCAATATTTGAAAATGATTTAAACGAATACAAGGAAATTTTAAAAAATGATTTATACCTGGCAGTATCACGACGTTACCAGGGTGATGACAGCAAGTATTTATACAGGTTGATAGAGTTGTCTAAAAAATTAAGCATACCTGTTATAGCTACCAACAATGTACATTACCATATACCGGCCCGCAGGCAGTTACAGGATGTAATGACTTGTATTCGTGAAAAATGTACCATTTACAATGCGGGTTTTCGTTTACATCCCAACGCTGAGCGATACCTTAAACCTGCAGATGAAATGCTTCGGCTTTTCAGGCAATATCCGCAAGCCATTGACAATACACAGATATTAGCAGAAGCCTGTAAGTTTTCATTAGATGAATTAAAATATGAGTATCCTGAAGAGATAACGAGTGAAGGACGAACCCCTCAGCAAGAGCTTACCTTTTTAGCGTGGCAAGGCGCTAAAGAAAAGTTTGGGGAAAACATACCCAAGAAAACAAAAGAGGCAATTGAGTATGAACTTAGGTTTATTGAGCAAATGAACTATGCGGCATATTTTCTCACTGTATATGATATTGTACGTTTTGCACGAAGCAAAGGTATTCTTTGCCAGGGTCGTGGTTCTGCCGCCAACTCTACCGTATGCTATTGTCTTGGCATCACATCTGTAAATCCAGAAAAATTTGATTTGTTGTTTGAACGGTTTATCTCTGATGCCCGTAATGAACCACCAGATATTGACGTTGATTTTGAGCA
Source organism: Bacteroidota bacterium (assembly GCA_030948675.1). GTDB lineage: Bacteria > Bacteroidota > Bacteroidia > Chitinophagales > Chitinophagaceae > Segetibacter. The sequence continues at coordinate 6,689 of JALYZZ010000571.1, forward strand.
CGAACGGAGAGAAGAAGTGATTCAATATATCTATCAAAAATATGGTCGTGACAGAGCTGCTATTGTAGCCACCGTAACGCAACAGCATCAAAAAGGAGCTTTAAGAGATGTGGGCAAAGCCATGGGATTATCTGTTGATAGTATCAATCGTTTATCAAGTGCTATATGGGAATTTACCAATGAATGGTTTGAAGGAAAACGAATAGCAGAGCAAGGCTTTAGTCCTAATGATAAACACCTGCAAAAAGTATTGCAGCTTACGAAAGAGTTTATGGGTTTTCCCCGACAGTTGGGGCAGCATACAGGAGGATTTGTGATTACAAATGGGAAACTGTCAGATTTGTGTCCGAT
>JALYZZ010000575.1 GCA_030948675.1 Bacteroidota bacterium
TCTATATACACATCCCGAAGTTAAACCTGCTGTTCTTACTCATTTTGAGCCCTGGTTTGCTTTGCTGCGTACCAACGGAAGCATTTCTGCTACGCAGACCGGTGGCGTATCTGTTGCTGACATGAAAACGCTGTACCGCGCAAGAAACGGATCAGTTTCTTATAACGACAAAAAAGTACCTTTTTTTGATGTAGACCCGACTGGATCTAATGGTTTTGCAGTTGCGCCGTCTAAAACAGCTTCAAAAAATGCCATTCTTTATATCAATCCACACGTTACATTTTATTTTCGTTCAGAAGCACAAATGGTCAGTGACGAGGGTTTGCAGAGCTACGGTGCTGTTACGTGGGGTACATTTTTTATTTTTCAAGGCTTCAATCAATACTGTGGCTGGATGCACACGTCAGGTGCAACCGATGTTGCAGACCTGTTTACGGAAACAGTGGTTAAGCAACACGACTCTTTGTTTACCAGGTACGATAACAAATTAATTCCTGTGAAAACAAAACCGGTTTTGATAAGGTATAGGAAAGGAGCAGGTTTTGAGGAGCAGGCATTTACTACTTACTACACCATACATGGCCCTGTTATGGGTATGAGAGACGGCAAATGGCTGAGCCTGAGAGAAAACAACAGATCGTTGTCTGCCTTAATGCAATCGTGGCTGCGTACCAAAGCAAAAGGCTTTGAGGATTTTAAGCAAAATATGAACCTTCGTTCTAACACCTCAGACAATACAGTGTTTGCAGATAACAAAGGGAATATTGCATACTGGCATGGCAATTTTGTACCCCAACGAAGCAAGACAATCGACTATAGTTTACCAGTTGATGGAAGTACCTCGATGAGTGACTGGAAAGGTATCTACCCCTTAGACGAAATTGTACATGTGTACAATCCGGCGAGCGGATATATTCAAAACTGTAATTCCACACCCTTCACCGTATCCGGAAACAGCAGTCCAAAAAAAGAGAACTACCCGGTGTATATGGCACCTGACGGCGAAAACTACCGCGGGTTGAACGCAGCACGTTTGCTTAGTGGCACAACAAATTTCACTATAGAGAAAATGATTCACGAGGTCGGTTACAATCATCATCTTACTGCGTTTGATTACTTAATTCCCGCGCTGGCTAAAGATTATTCAACTCTGGCTGCCACTGACCCTTTAAAAAAGTCGCTGGCTGAATCGATGGCATTTTTAAAAAGCTGGAACAGAAATTCAACGGATACATCTGTTGCCTCTACAATTGCAATTGAATTTGGCTATCGCTTTCTCCAAAAGGCACCGGTAATGACCAACCCATACAGTGCCTCACATGCTGTTGAACAACTCGATAACACTCTTGCTACTACTACTGCCCCGGAAAGATTAAAACTTTTATCCGAAACACTTAATGACCTTGAAAAAAGATTTGGTACATGGAAGACTTCGTGGGGAAAAGTAAATCGCTATCAACGGCCTGCTGATGGCAATTTTGACGATGCGAAAGAAAGCCTGCCGGTGGGTTTGGCAGCAGCCACATTTGGATCATTGCCCTCGTTTGCATCACGGCGTTTGCCGGGTATGAACAAGCGGTACGGTGTATCGGGCAACAGCTTTGTGGCGTGCGTGGAATTTGGGAAAAAAGTAAAAGCAAAGTCTGTAATTACCGGAGGACAATCCTTTGATCCCGCAAGTAAACATTATACCGACCAGGCGGAGATGTACATAAAAGGTCAATTTAAAGAAGTGCTGTTTTATAAGGAAGATGTGCTGAAGCACGTAGAAAAGCAGTATCATCCCGGCGAGTAAATATAGCGTGTAGAAAACGGCTCTGCCTGAAAGCTGGCAAATATTGCTTACAAAAAAAATTGTCTTATATCTACAAGAGAAGGTTGTATATAATGTGAACTTAATTTATACAATCAGCAACGCCGTTGCTGGCCTTTCAATAGTTGCCTTTTGTCACTCCTTCCTTTTATAGAACAGTGGTTAATAAAGCTCCTGCAAGATTAAATTTTCTTTTAACCCAACTTTTGGTAGCCGGAGCCGTATCTATTTGAAGAAAATAGATGAGACCCATCATTCCTGCAAACATCAAATAGTGTTAACTTTAAGAAATCAATATTAGCAAGTGCCGCTGTTAAAACGATTACATAAAATAAGGGATGAGATTTATCGAATTTTATTGCCCTTACTATTTTTACATCTGTCATTAATAACCTTTCACCCTGCTATCACTGCCCAAAGTTGTCCGCCTAATATCGATTTCGAAAAAGGAACTTTTGATGGCTGGACCTGCTATACAGGCATAACCCAGGCAGTGGGAAATCAAAACCAAATTTTACTAAATGCAACAAGTGGTCCTGTTTATGGTCATCACACTATGTATAGTGGAAATGGAGGTGTTGACCCGTTTGGAGGTTTCCCGGTTAATTGTCCTAACGGCAGCGGTCATTCTATCAGGTTGGGAAGTACGCAGGCAGGTGGAGAAGCAGAAGGTGTTTCTTATGAATTTACAATACCTGCAAACAACGATTCTTATACCCTTACCTATAATTACGCAGTTGTATTTCAATCACCCAATCACCAGGATTTTCAGCAGCCAAGAATGCAGATAGAGATCACTAATGTCACCGATAACACTACGATCAGTTGCGCCTCTTATAGTTTTATTGCCGTGGGATCTGGCTTACCAGGGTTTAAGGTTTCAAATGTAACCGATACCATTACCGTTTTGTATAAAGAATGGTCGCCAGTTACTGTCGATCTATCGGGCAACGCAGGCAAGACAATCAGATTATTTTTTAAGACCGCCGATTGCACTTTCAGAAGACATTTTGGGTATGGTTATGTCGATGTAAATTCAGAGTGCAGCGGCAGTTTTGTTGGTGCCACTTTTTGTCCGGATGACAAGGAAATAAATGTGGCGGCCCCTTATGGTTATGCATCCTACACATGGTACGACAGCGCACTGACACGTACTCTTGGCAGCGAACAATTGCTTCATTTATCGCCTCCACCTCCATCAGGAACTACCGTTGCAGTCAGGTTAGAGCCATACAATGGGTACGGCTGTTCCAATACTATGTTTACTACATTAAGAGACTCACTCACAATTACTGCAAACGCGGGGGCAGATGGGCTTTCGTGCAATATGAGTCCTGTTCCTATTGGTGCCCCTTCCAAAACGGGTCTTAAGTATGCCTGGTCGCCGCCCGATGGATTGGACAATCCTAACATTTCGAATCCGCTTGCTTCCCCTGGCAAAACAACTACTTATATTGTTGCCACAAGTAATAGTGGTGGTGGCTGTCTTGTTACCGATACTGTAACCATCCGCGCATCTATTATTGATGACTCCCTGCAATTGATAGGTAAAGCAGCATATTGCCTCAACAATAATGACAGCGCCATCCTCCACGTTAATCCTACAACTAGTATCGAATGGTTTAAAGACGACATTCTTATACCAAGGGCAACGAACCAAACCAGGTACAAAGTCAACTCAAGCGGCACTTACTATGCGCTACTCAAAAACCTTGATGGCTGTAGCGTTTCAACTATCAAACAGCCTGTTTTTATTGACATTGCAAAACCGGGAATTATGTATCCGGTAGAGTATGCGCTAAGCAATGCACCGCTTCCTTTGCAGGCCAGGCCGATTGGTGAAACAGTGTTATGGATACCAGCAATTAACCTGGATGCTCCTAAAAGTTTTATGCCAACTTTTACCGGTTTGCGCGAGCAGTTGTATATAGTAAGCATTCTTACAAAGACTGAATGCCTGACGATAGATACCCAGATGGTAAAAATAATAAAGAGCGTAGAGATTTATGTGCCTACTGCATTTACCCCAAATAATGATGGTAAAAACGATCTTTTGCGGCCAATCTTAATAGGCTTAAAAGATCTTCATTATTTCCGTGTATTTAATCGATGGGGACAGCTACTATACGAAGCCAAAAAACCGATGGAAGGATGGGACGGAATGTATAAGGGAGTTCCACAACAAACGCAAACAGTAGTATGGATGGTAGAAGGAACCGGGATAGACAATGTAGTACATACGCAAAAGGGAACGACTGTATTATTGCGCTAAAAGCCAAACGGTGAAACCTTCATTTTGTAAAAGAGGGTAAGTACTATTTTCAATCACAATATCAAAACCGCAAATTAAGGACTTCTACCCTGGACGATATTTTTCCTCCCAAGGCATTTTTTTATGCCACATTACCAGCCGCAGTAGTTTCAAACGGTTTTATCCTGCTAAACCACGAATTTTTAAATTCAGCTTGAGAGGGATTTGCTGCAATAAGGCTTTCATAATGCTTCTTTCGAATCTCGTTGATCTTGTCGTAGAGCGGCTCCATACTTAGCTTGTTTGCGGCTTCAATTGTACGCGGCCCTACTTGCCCATCAACCGTAAGAGCGTTATTTGCAAATGCGTTAATGGCAGTTTGTAAAAACTTTGCCGCAGTGCCGGTTCCCATATTGACTGCGATATCAAACAACTGGTCGCCAATTTGCTGACAAGAAATATTATCCAGGCATAAGCAGTCCCAAAAATTTTTCTTGTAAAAATCCAATACCAAGACTTCTAGTTGTTGATTAGCAGCGAGCGCCTTACTCAAACTTGCAGGATGTGTTGATTTGATGGAATCAATCAACTTCCACCCTATCCAGTTACCCCAAAAATTTCTGGCAATTCCCCGCCATGTTTCCCCACCATGATCGTTGGGATTGTTGCTATAACCTCCTTCGTTAACCATTGTGATCTTATATGCCTGGTCAAACTGCGCCATATCATTTTTTTTAGTGTTTATAAATTTGTAAAAAAAAAATCTTAAATGACTCAGCCAACTTAGTAACATCCTCGACTTTTATATTGATTCTGTTTATTAATCCATCTCGCACAACTACACACACTGAAAACAGTCGTAATAATCAAGGTTATGAAGATGGTGGCCCCTACAATGCCATTAGCTAATGCCGGAGATACTGAAGCTTTGCCCGTCTGTTGAAAAGAAAAAAAGTTCAACGATCTATAGTCTATCCGGAAATAAACTTAATACTAAAAATTGATGATTGCAAGCAGGTAGTTAATTTTTTAGCCAAGGAAATTGTAGGCACTTGCAGGATTATTTTTTACTGCGCGCACTGTAATCAGCGCTTCAAAATCCCGATCCTTATAATCGAGTTCTTCTTTGGTTAGTTCCTCTGCCGCCATACCATAGAGAAAAGCGGTGCTTACAAGTACATTGCCATGCGCCTCGATGCCGACATTCCCTGCATCGAACTGATGGCCAAACAGTCGTTGCGCCGCTGCGCTTGTAAATCGCCAGTAATCACCCCACCGGTCCATAT
>JALYZZ010000584.1 GCA_030948675.1 Bacteroidota bacterium
CAACCGTTGACGCCATAAAAGCAGGCAATGCGAATGAACCTGTGAAAGGCATTGTGACAACCATGTTTGCAACCGCGGAGGTAATTGAAAAAACGGCTGCATTAGGCGCAAACTTCATCATTGCCCATGAACCTACTTTTTATAATCACGCTGATGATACCACCACTTTTGAAAATGATGAGGTGTACAAGTTCAAACGCGCGCTTTTAAATAAACACAATATAGCTGTATGGCGATTTCATGATTCTATTCACGCTCATAGGCCCGATGGAGTTTTGATGGGGGTGTTGCAGGCACTAGGATGGGAAAAATATTATAACTCAGAAAAGCCGAAACTGATTAATATTCCTTCTGCAACGCTTGAAAACATTATTCAGCTCGTAAAAAGTAAACTAGGCATTGCTCATGTCAGAATTATTGGTAATAAGTCAGCTGCGTGCTCAAGGGTTGTTTATGCTCCAGGTCCTGCAGGTGGTTCACGACAGATAGAATTGATCCGAAAAGAAAAACCTGATCTTTTTATTTGTGGTGAGTTAAATGAATGGGAGACCAGCGAGTATGTCCGTGACCTTCGTTATTTCGGCGGAAAAACTTCTTTGATAGTTCTGGGACATATTGTAAGTGAAGAACCGGGCCTTCAATGGCTGGTGTCGTGGCTGCAACCTCAAATACCTGCGATAAAGGTTACACATATCTCTTCGACTGATGCTTTTAGTTGGGCTTAGAATAGTATTTGTATGTAAAAAAGTGGACGCTTTAAATCTGTAGCAAAGGTCTTTTAATAATAAATGGAGCATACTCATTCAAATCACGATCACGGGCACAGTCACAGTCATAGCATTGTGCTAACCAGTGTAAATAGTGCGTTTATTATAGGCATTACTCTAAACTTTTTGTTTGTTCTTATTGAAGTAGTTGTAGGCTTATCAGTTAAGTCACTTTCCTTATTGTCTGATGCCGGTCACAATCTGGCTGATGTGGGTAGCCTTGCCTTATCATTGTTATCCTTTCGATTAATGAAGGTGAAATCAAACGCAAAATACACTTATGGTTATCGAAAGACCACGATTTTGGTAGCATTGTTTAATGCGGCCGTCCTGTTGCTTTCTATTGGTGCCATAGTGTACGAGGCTGTCTTTCGATTCATAAAGCCCGAGCCTTTACCAGGCCGAATCATTGCAATTGTTGCCGCCATCGGCATTGTGATCAATTTTGTAACCGCCCTTTTATTCCTAAAAAATAAAGAAAGTGATCTGAATATTAAGAGTGCGTATTTACATCTAATGTCAGATGCTGTAGTAAGTGTAGGAATAGTTATTGGCGGTATTGTTATTTTTTATACTCATTGGTTTTGGCTTGATCCCGTGATCAGTATTGTCATTGCCGTGGTTATCTTGTTCAGCACATGGAATTTGTTGAAAGACAGCCTAAGGTTATCATTAGACGGAGTGCCAAAAGATATCAGCCTTGAAAAGATAAAAACTGAAGCCCTTAAAATTGGAGGAATTAATAGTGTGCATCACATACACGTGTGGGCCTTAAGCACCAGTGAAAATGCAATGACCGGTCATCTTGTACTTGAACCTTCTTTGAATAATGAGCAGGTGAAGGCGATAAAAGATGATTTGAAACATAAGCTGCAACACATGAATATCCAACACATGACGATTGAAACGGAGTTTGCAAACGATCCCTGCGTTAAAACAGACTGTTGACGAGTAGTGTTTGCAGATGCAGCATTAGAGCCTGTTATTAAACCTTAGACATTTCGAAGCAGTTCTTTCATACAAATTTTTATCCTCCTTTCTTTAACTATGGATAACCAGGCACCTTAGGGGTTACTGTGTCGATTGCCCTAACTAAAATAATAAAATCTTTCTTTTTTTCGTTTTACTGGTAAAGTAACATCACATGCCAGAAGAAGAATATTATGACTTAACTACTGTAAGTACCTCAAGCCTTACACTTGAGGACATATTAGAATATTACCGCACGTTGTGTCAGCAGTAATAGGCAGCAAACATCGCTTGTCAGTAAAAATTTTCACTTCTTAAGATAAAAGAAAACACCCAAAAATAGCCGCTCTCAATTTCACCATAATTGACGGGGCTATTTTTAATTTAAGGTAGAAGAAGATGTAGGTTATTTTTTATAAGTCTCTACCATCGCTATTGTTCCATCAGCATTATGCTTTAGTTCGGCAACCTTTACATTTCTTAAATGCGTTTTTCCTGACAACTGCGTGTCGTGGTAAAAGATGTACCATTTCCCTTTAAATTCAACAATTGAATGATGGGTAGTCCAACCCTCAACCGGGTTCATAAAAACACCCTGGTAAGTAAACGGTCCAAATGGATTGTTTCCAATTGCATAAGCAAGCAAGTGAGTGTCGCCGGTTGAATAAGAAAAATAGTATTTTCCTTTGTATTTATGCATCCAGCCTCCTTCGAAGAAACGGCGGTTGTGGTCTTTTGTTAGCAGCGGCTTACCATCTTTGTCCACAATTTGAAGGTCTTTAACGGGCCCGTCAAAACGAAGCATGTCTTTACTAAGCTTTGCAACTTTTGCGCTCAGTGCCGGCTCATCGGCTTTTCCAAGGTCGGTTTTAGACCCATTTTGATCATATTTTCCGGTAGCCCACCTTTGTAATTGACCACCCCAAATTCCTCCAAAGTACATATAGGAGTTGCCGTCAGTATCAGTAAAGACAGCGGGGTCAATGCTAAAACTGCCTTCTATTGGTTGGGGCTGTGCTTTAAATGGACCTGTTGGTGATTTGCTGGTTGCTACGCCGATTCTAAAAACGTCTTGTTTGTCTTTAACAGGGAAATACAGGTAATAAGTACCATTTTTATAAGCAGCGTCAGGAGCCCACAATTGACGTTTTGCCCAGGGGATATCTTTAACGCTCAATGCCACTCCATGATCGGTCACTTTTCCGGGAATGCTTGTCATAGAAAGAATATGGTAATCTCTCATATCGAAGTGATCGCCGTTATCATTTTCGGTTACTCCTGCATCTATATCATGAGATGGATAAATATAAATTTTACCATTAAAAACGTGCGCTGATGGGTCAGCAGTGTAAATATCTTTCACCAGGGGCTGGGCTAAGTAATGATCCGGTTTAGCAGCACCCTGCTGTGCAATTGATTTGTTAGAAATACTGCCCGAAACGACGGCAGCAGCGATAAGAACTGAATACTTAAGTTGAGTACGATTAATCATAATTTTTGAAGAGATTTTATTAATTAGAAATGATTTTATAGTTTTTTGATAGCTAAATGGATATTCCACCTTATTCTGGTTGCCTTCATTGAAAGCCCGGCAAAGGATTTTACAAATGAGGCAATACAACCAACAACGATGCCGGCACCTTAAAACTTTATCACTTCATAATACACTTTTTTAGGCTTCAAATTTTTGTCGAATAAAAGGGGATAATCTTTTCGCCCTCTTACCGGAAAGTTATCGAGCCAGGTATCTCTTTCAGAAACGTTCCAGAAAGTAACACCTGAAATAACATTCCTGTATTTGCGGAACAGTTCAAAGCTCATTTTATACACTTCAATTTGTTTTTGTTCTCTTTGTGCGTTGAAAGCTGTGTCAGCATCTTCGGGTCTTCGTTGCCTTGCCTCGTGTTCTTTGGGGTAAACCGAAATATCTAGTTCAGTAATTTGAATTTTTAGACCGAGGTCTGCAAACCTTTTAATTGTACTGTCAAGCTGCTCTCTTGACGGCTCATTAACCGCCCAGTGCCCCTGTAAGCCTACACCACCAATCGGCACTCCTGTATCTTTTAGTCCCTTCACCAGCCTGTAAATCTTCTCTCTTTTTACCGCACTTATCTCGTTGTAGTCATTATAAAACAAGATAGCATTCTGGTCAGCTTCATGGGCATATTGAAAAGCTTTAGCAATGTATTCTTCACCAATAATTTTCAACCATTCGGAGCTACGCAAGTATTCATCAGGCTTGTCTGAGATCGCCTCATTCACCACGTCCCAGGCGTACAACTTTCCTTTGTAGCGGTTTACAACAGTTGTAATGTGCTCTTTTAGCCGTTGTAATAGCACTTCCTTCGACACAGTCTTACCTTCTTTGTCAACAAACATCCAACGTGGTGTTTGATTATGCCAGCACAGGTTATGTCCTCTCACCCTCAAACCATGCCTTTGTGCAAAATCTACAATAGAGTCTGCATCCCGCCAATTGTACCTATCTTCCTGGGGATGAATAGGCCCCATTTTCATTGCATTTTCAGGGGTCAGGCTGTTAAACTCCCGTAGTATTAACTGAGCGTCTTCTCCTGCAAGATTGCGTGGGCCAACTGCTACACCTATCGGAAAATAATTCTTGTAATAATCTTTTAAGCCTTTGTTAATTGAAATCGTAGAAGCTTTTTGAGTGCCGCAGGAAACAGCAACAAGGCCGGAAAGAATAATAGTAACAACGAAAAGTTTTTTGTTCAAAATAAAAATGTTTGTAGTGATTAAGATTTATTAATTGTAGAAATGTATGTATCTAAATACACTATTTTTCGCCTGGTTGATGCGTTTTCACGTACTCTGCAATGTCTATCATTGGGGCGACCCAAATATCTTTTTGATTTTGCTTGAGGAACTGTAACAATTGCCTGTGGGCCGGAAGCGATACATTGAGAGAGTGCCCACCGCCAACACCGTGAAAAAGGAAAACAAGCAAGGAATTTGTTTCCATAGCTTTTTTTACCAGAGCAATTAATTGTTCGCCGGTTTCTCCATTTATTACAAAGCAATTGATATTGTATAAATCTACGTCCCTGATTTTTGACATTTCGGACCTGGTGCCCCGTGCAGCTACAAATTCATTTTTCATTGGTGATATATATAAACTATCACCGATTTTGACATCTCCGCAGGGGTAGGCAAACGTGCGTTTCGATTTGCCATCTATTGCTGTTAGCAGTGTGTTGGTCATTCGCATTTCATCTGTTATCCTGCGAATACTGTACTTGCTTAAATCGTAGTCCGCAGTTACAAAACCTCGTCCAGGTCCGCCGGTACAAGGGTGGTACAATGTATGATTTCCTAACTCGTGGCCGTTTTTTGCAATTGCCTGCCAGTCATTTATGCGTTTGCTTAGTGCTCCGGAATAACCTGACAAATAGAATGAACCTTTAAGCCCCACAGAGTCAAGCGCAGGAATTGCATTGTCTAAATCTACATCTAAGGCATCATCATAAGTTAGGGCAACAGCGCACTTTTTATTTTGCCAAATTCGGCGGCTTTGGCCATAACCCATTACTGTCGCTACTAACAGAAGAAATCCTATCAATACTTTTTGCATCATTCTTAATTATTTAATTTTTGTTTCCTGTGGGCCTAAGTAACTTGGTTTTAATCCGCTTAAATCACTTTTCCTTCGTCCATCCTGAAAAAGCCGGGGCTATTAATTCCTTTGGTAGGATGGGTAATCAATTGCGTCTGGTAGCCTTCCCACTTACCTTCAATCGCCGCCGTATTCAATTTCTTTTGCTGAATTAAACGCTGGATAAAAGAAGATTGATTTGTTGATCCGATGATGATGATATTTTGTATTGAGGAAGGAATGGTATGGATTATTTGAGGTTTTTTTCCAGTCACTAATTCTATGTCATCTTGTAATAGCGACGCCGATTTTCGCACAAGCCAGTAATCCTTTTCGCCGGTATAAATGGCCGTCGCAGCACTTGTTGATACAATGGGAAAAGAACCAATTTCTTTTTTTGTACCCACATGGTTTTGAGATATTACTTTTATCGTCAATAGAAAAGAAAAGCAACAAAAAATTTTTATTTTTAACATAAAGGCATCTCGTTAGAGTTTGCTAAAAGGGTTGTGTGACCGTTTTACTTCTTATTTTGTAACATGCGCCCCCGGACTTTAGGCAAGTATCAGGACTCATCGTATATATATGCTGCTCCTAGGGAGCTGACTAAAGATTATTCTACAATTGTTTTACTAACTTTCTGCTCTTGGCAGGGCTTATTGAAAGATGATTTTGCCTTCAACTTAAAATCCAATTGAATTTCCACCATCGACAGGAAGTATTACACCGGTTATGTATTTTGACGCATCCGTTGCCAGAAAGACAGCTGCATCGCCTATATCTGAAGGTTCGCCTAAAGTACCCATTGGTGTTCTGCCCATTGCTTTTCCTTTTCTTTCCGGATCGTTGTTAAGGGCTTTTGCACTCATTTCTGTAGCAATAAAGCCGGGGGCAATACAGTTGACACGAATGCCTTTTGGTGATAGCTCTACCGCCATTGCCCTTGTCATTCCTTCAATTGCTGATTTCGATGCGGTGTAGGCAATCACTTTTGGTATTCCATAT
>JALYZZ010000588.1 GCA_030948675.1 Bacteroidota bacterium
ATTAATTGACTGCTCAGCCATTCATCTTTCACCATCACTTCTTTCAACAACGCAACAAGCTCTTCATTGGTCAGCGGTTTTAGCACGTATACCTGGCACCGGCTAAGCAGGGCAGCGTTTACTTCAAACGACGGGTTTTCTGTAGTGGCCCCTATTAGGGTTATAGTGCCTTTTTCAACCGCGCCCAGCAGGGCATCTTGTTGCCCTTTGTTGAAACGATGAATTTCATCAATAAAAAGAATTGCTTTTTCCTTATTCTTCGCTTGCTCGATCACTTCGCGTACATCTTTTACACCGCTACTAATAGCGCTTAGCCGAAAAAAGGGAACCTCTAACGTGTTGGCAATGATGTTGGCAATAGTAGTTTTACCTACTCCCGGAGGACCCCAAAGAATCATAGAAGGAACGTTTCCGTTTTCTATGGCTGTTCTTAAAATGCTTCCATTTCCTGTAAGATGTTGTTGACCCGATAACTGCCCCAGTAAAGATGGACGCATTCTTTCTGCCAATGGTATAGAAGGCTGCTTCATAATATAAATTAACAAAAAAGCACCGAAACGGTGCTTTAAAAAGATGCAGTAGCTACTGAAAAAACTCTTTGTGTTTTTTTATCAACGCAAAAGTCCATAAGATGTGTGCAAGCAGCACTATGGCATAAATCAGCATAACATAACAAAACGTTATGACGGATTTTAGTGGCATGACAATTCCAAAGTTTTTAATTGCTTCAACAAAAGGCTGAGGATTTGCTAATAGCGGCGTGATGCCTATGATAGAAATGATGCTGAAAACCATTGTTACAATACCATTAACCCTTATCCAATCGCGAAGGCTATGGCCTACCGTTTCCTGTTTTTGTAATACATCTCTTCTAAATTTAAAACTAAACCAGGAGTATAGTATTACAGCTATCATCAGAAACGCAGAAAGCATTGTTTGTGGTGACGATATTAGCATGGGAATGCTGCCCACAAGCGAGAGTGTAAGCATTAGTGCTACTGTGTTTACAATAAAGCTAAGTATCCGGTATATAATTGTCATGTATGGTTTATTGGTTTTGTAGCGTACAGCTGTCTTTTATTTTAACGTTGTTGCGAGACTCACTCGTACTGCAAATTTTCGTGTAACTCATTCTTCCTAAAAATAATCAGCGTCTATCCTCCTGATTTTGTACGACTTTGTAAGGGATACTCCGAGATCATAGGCAACACAAACTACATGTTAATCGATTGTTGATTGTCACTTTAAATCGAGCTTTATCTGCAACTCGTCAAACTGTTTTGCTTCAATAGTGCTTGGTGCATCTAACATCACATCGCGACCGCTATTGTTTTTTGGAAATGCGATAAAATCGCGAATGCTTTCACTACCGCCTAATATGGCACACAAACGATCGAAACCAAAGGCGATGCCGCCATGAGGCGGGGCACCATATTCAAATGCTCCTAACAAAAATCCAAACTTATGTTGTTGCTCTGCTTCATCCATACCTAATGCAGCAAACATTTTCTCCTGCAGGTCTCTTTGAAAAATGCGGATAGAACCACCACCAATCTCATTACCATTCAACACCATGTCATATGCATTTGCCTTAATGTTGGAGTAGGGATGATTTAAATAATCTGCAGCATTTTCAATAGCAGGATTGTTGTTAATCATCTTTGCTATCTGGTCAGGCTTAGGCGAAGTAAACGGATGGTGTCGTGCTACCCAGCGATTGTCTTCTTCAGCGTATTCAAATAAAGGAAAGTCGAGTACCCAAAGCAGCTTAAATTCATTATCCTTTCGAAGACCTAGTCTTTTACCCAGCTCCATACGCAAATCGCTGGTGGCTTTGCGGGTCTTTTCCTCTCTTCCTGCTAGTACCAGAATTAAATCTCCCCGCTTGCCATTGCAGCTTACCGCAATTGCCTTCAATTGCTCTTCATTAAAAAATTTATCTACGCTGCTTTTTACTGTTCCGTCAGCATTCATTTTTATGTACACCAATCCCTGCATGCCTATCTGCGGACGTTTTACCCACTCAGTCAACTCGTCGGTCTGTTTGCGGGTGTAGTCAGCGCAACCAGGAGCAGCTATTGCCAACACCGTTTCGGCATGATCAAAAACAGAAAAACCAGACGCTTCGGCACCTAAAGGGGAACTGGAAAGCGCCTGCGTGTGTGAAGGAAAGGCTGTTGCCGGAACTTTTAAATTTCCGATTTTCAATCCAAATCTGATGTCGGGTTTGTCGTTGCCGTAGGTCCACATTGCATCTTCCCAAGTAGTTCTTTCAACCGTTTCGGTATAATCAATTCCTTTTACCTGTTTAAAGATTGATTTGATCATTCCCTCAAACATGATTAGGATATCCTCTTGCTCTACAAAAGCCATTTCACAGTCTATTTGTGTAAACTCCGGTTGACGATCGGCGCGCAAGTCTTCATCTCTAAAACATTTTACTACCTGGTAATAACGGTCGTACCCGCTCACCATCAACAATTGCTTAAATGTTTGCGGCGATTGAGGCAAAGCATAAAACTGCCCCGCATTCATTCTTGACGGAACCACAAAATCCCTTGCACCTTCGGGGGTAGATTTAATTAAAAAAGGCGTTTCAATATCCATAAAGCCATTCTCATGCAAGTAATTTCGGGCTGCACGATTGACTGCATATCGAAGCTCAAGATTACGCTTTACAGCATTTCTGCGGAGGTCGAGATAACGATATTTCATTCGCAAATCGTCCCCTCCGTCTGTATCGTCTTGTATGGTAAATGGCGGAACCGCCGACTTATTCAAAACCTTAAACTCTGACACAAGTAATTCAACTTCACCGGTTGGCATGTTTGCATTTTTGTTGCTGCGCTCGCTTACAGTTCCTTTTGCCTGCAGCACGAACTCGCGACCTAATGGCTGCTCGTCAAGTTGCTGGTTGAGACTTTCGTTGAATAATAACTGGGTGATGCCGTACCGGTCGCGAAGATCGACGAAAGTAATGCTTCCAAATTTGCGGACGGTCTGAACCCAACCTGCAAGAGTGACGTTAGTTCCTGCATCTAATAATCTTAGTTGGCCGCATGTATGTGTTCTGTACATAAAATAAGGTTAAGCTCCGGACCTAAAGCGGGGAAGAGATTATAAAATGAATGTTACAATCTCTTACCGGAGAAATAATGAATTTTTCGAGCGGCAAATATAGTTAAATGAGGGGGAAGGAATGGGCCAAATACAAGGCTGGATTTGTTTTTGTAACTTTAAAGTAAATTAAGTCAAGGTTGATGTCTACATCAGAAATTTTGGAAAAGCTGGTAGAAAGTCCCAATGCAATAAAGATAATTGAGGAGGCGCAATCTGTTTTTGAAAAAGAAAAATTGGAGCGTCAGAAGTTCTATGACCTGGTACATGAGAACTTTAAATCAGAGTTCATTAACGGCGAGATTGTTTTTCATTCGCCTGTTCGGTTGAGACACCTAATTGTTTCAACTTCCCTGACAACCAGATTAAATTCGTACGTGATGGAAAGATCTCTTGGTTTTGTCGGGGTGGAAAAGATGATGATAAGACTTACACGGAATGATTATGAACCTGATATCTGTTTTTTTAGAAAAGAAAAAGCAGCGCTGTTTACATCTGATCAAATGTTATTTCCTGCGCCGGATTTTATAGTGGAAATACTTTCTGACTCAACTGAAAAAATAGACCGGGGAATAAAATTCGTTGATTATGCTGCACATGGAGTGATTGAATATTGGATCATTGATCCCATAAAACAAACGGTTGAGAAATTTTTATTGAATCAAAACGAATATTTCCTTGAAGTGAAATTGCAGGCTGATGGAAAACTGCAATCATCGGTTGTAGAAGGATTTGGTTTGGAATTGAAAGAACTTTTTTAGCTCATATTTCTATCATTGGCCAATAGGAAAAGTGCAAGCTTATATTGAAAAAGCAACGGCTGAATGCCGTTGCTACAAAAAGTTACAAATAACTCTTAATCTCCACCAGCGTATCGATAAACGCCTTTTCGGTTCTGATGTTTTTCTTCCAGGCAAGGTCTCTCGCACACAGGTCAATTTCTTTCTTAATGGTTGCCCCTGGTCTACCTTCTTCACATCCCAACACAAAAACGGTGTCTGATATTGCTACTGCTGTACCGATATCATGTGAAACAATAATGAGTGTTTTTAATTCATCAGATAGCGATACATCACGCAGCAGTTCTACTACTCTATCCAGTACCAAAATATCAAGTCCCGAAAAAGGTTCGTCTAACAATAAATAATTAGAGCCGTTGAGCATTTGCTGAATGATACTAGCTCTTTGTCTTTGCCCGCCAGACAATTGTTTCGGATATTTATCAAGGTGTTCTGCCAGGTCGAAGTGGGCTGCATATTTGTTAATCTCTTTCTTGACATCACCTTTAAAATCCTTGTTCTTTTTGGCCGCCAATTCAAGTGATTTATAAATGGTACGCCACTCAAAAAGGTAATAGTTTTGGAAGACCACACCCATATCGCCCGCCTTTACAGGCTTGTTGTCTTGTAACAAAATGTTTCCTGATGTAGGTTTGGTTAATCCTGATAACAGCTTAAATAATTGTGTTTTTCCGATGCCGCTTTTTCCAATCAGTGATATTACTTGTCCCTGGCTAACGCCCGGCCTTACAATGTCTTTTACTTCGAAATTTATGTTGCGGAGTATTTGCTTGTCTCCGTAAAACAGGTTCACATTGTTTGCTTTCAGCAACACCTGTTTTTTTATATAGTCCATCATAACGGTTGTGTTTCAAGTTTAGAATAAGGGAGCAGCCATTGCTTCAGGGTGCCCAGTAAAAAATCAAAGAATAATCCTATTGAGAAAATGACTACCTGCAGTGCAATCACATTTGTCAGGTCGTTGTACTTGTTGTATTTAATTAACAGCGTTCCTACGCCGCCTTCGCTCATGCTCAGGCCTTCTACCAGCGTAATCATGAGCCATGAGATGGCAAAGTTTTGTCTCAGTATTTCAAATACCTGGTCTGCCTTTCCAACTATGATTACTTCGTACAATGTTTCCCAGTTGTTGTAGCCCAGGGTTTTGCAGAGTTCATATTGCTGCTTGTCTGTGGCAAGTATTACTGCTAGAAACGAAGTCACGAAAAACGGTACGATACCAAAAACCAGTAATGACAATTTAAGCTGGCTTCCGTCTTTTGTCAGCAAGGTAAAAATGAAAATGAGCCCTGTTAATGTGAGGTACCTGCACTTTACTATAAACCTTGCTATTGAATTAAAAAAGGGCAGGACTGATAAGTATGAAAAAAACAAAGTGATAAGGATGGAGACCATCATTGCTTTTAGTGTGAGCATGATGCTTTCCAGTATGTTGTCTAATAATAGCTTTGATGGAATTAACTTAAGCAAAGCCTCTGCTACACGCATTGGCTTTGGGATTAATCCATTTGATGCGAGGTGCCAAAATGTAAGGGCAAGCACTATTTGAGCGACAATCATTATCATGAGTGTCTGCTTGCTTATTCTTGCAAATGGCTTAAAAATATTTTTCATTTTCGTTTTATGGTTTTTTGAAAAAGGGGAGTAAAAAGTGGTTTTGTTGTTAATAGAATCGTGAATTCTTTATTATAGCTCAAGCCGCT
Source organism: Bacteroidota bacterium (assembly GCA_030948675.1). GTDB lineage: Bacteria > Bacteroidota > Bacteroidia > Chitinophagales > Chitinophagaceae > Segetibacter. The sequence continues at coordinate 5,621 of JALYZZ010000588.1, forward strand.
GGGCTTCGTTCTTGCAGCGGGACTCCACCCGCTTGTTTCCAAAACTGCTGCGCATGTTTTGGAATGCCTTCGCTGCGCCTGGCACCTAAACGGCTGATGTCCCTTATGCAAGAACTGTTGTTGGATAGCGAGTATTAGATTAACAGTCAACAGCCTTCCTCTTATCCTAACAATCCTAAGAATCCCATAAATCCTGTCTCAGACAATCCCTTTGCTGTACTTGCGCACACAACCGGCTGATGTTCTTTATGCAAGAACTGCTGTCGGATAGCGAGTATTAGATTAACAGTTAGCAGACTTCCTCTTATCCTAACAATCCTAAGAATCCCATAAATCCCAGTTCAGACATTTTCTCGCACCTAACCGGCTGATGTCCCTTATGCAAGAACTGTTGTCGGATAGCGAGTATTAGATTAACAGTCATCAGGCTTCCTCTTATCCCAACAATCCTAACAATCCCATAAATCCCAGTTCAGACGATTATCAAAAAATGGATTGCTGCTGGATGAATAAGGCGTACAAGTGTGCGACGCAACAATGTTCATGGCAGCAATCCGGTTGGGCTCATAAATTCTCTCAATCATTTTACTCGCCTAGCACTATTTCCACCCGGCGATTTTTGCTTCTTCCGAGGTCTGTGGTGTTATCGGCAATGGGCTTCGTTGAACCATAGCCTTTTACTTCGAGTCTTGCAGCTTGTAAGCCTTTCTTTTGTATATAGCTCTTAACCGCATTGGCTCTTTTTTCTGACAACGCTATGTTGGTAACATCTGAACCGCTGTTGTCAGTGTGACCATAAATACCGAGTTTCAAACCTTCGGCAACCACGGCTGATTCAAAGATTTCATCAAGCACCTTGTAAGAAGATGGTTTGATGATGGCCGAACCTGTTTCGAACTCGATGGAATAAGACTTAGAAGAAACTTCTGATGTAATCTCACTCGCATACTTTGCCTCCATGGCTTTACCTTCCATCAACTCAGGATGGTTGGAAATAACACTGTTTAAAAACGACTTGTCAACCGCTTTTTCATACGCCATAAATGTTGGCATAATAGCAGGATACATCTTTACCATCAGGTTGCCAAAAGTGTTGTACACTGCTTTGTAGCGGTCTACTTTATCCGCTCCCAAACCGTAAGTATTTGCCATGTCAGACAGGTTAAAGACGGTTGAACCACCCAGGTTTACTTTCAAGCCCTGCAAGTCTTTCTCTTCAACGCCGTTATAGTATTTGAGCCAGTAAGCAGCATCTTGTTCTTTGTACACATCAGCGCTTACTTTGGCGGCAAAGGCTTTGGCGTCATTATAAGAGCGTACCTGATCGCCTGCCTGTGCAAGGGCAATAATTATATTCTCTACATCGGTTCTATGGTCATAAGCCCACTTTTTAACTGCAATGGTTTGGTTAGGCATTTGAGAAGCATATTGCCTCGTATTTGCAATGGTTACCAATCCACCCTTTTTTTGTGCAACGTTCACGTCGCCGGGAGTCCAGG
>JALYZZ010000606.1 GCA_030948675.1 Bacteroidota bacterium
CGCTTACTATGCCGGCAGTAACTGTTGTATTAAGTGAAAGAGGAAAACCAACCGCTAGTACCCATTCGCCCACCTGCACATTGTCGGAGTTGCCTAATGCTACTACCGGAAGACTGTCAGCTTCCACTTTTATAAGCGCTAAATCTGTATTGGGGTCGCGACCAACCAGCTTTGCAGAAAAGGTTCGTTTATCCGGAAGTATAACATCTATTTGAGAAGCGTTTTCTACCACGTGATTGTTTGTTGCGATATACCCGTCAGGCGATATAATTACTCCTGAACCAGATGCCCCATATTGAGATGAAGCATCGTAGTGAATCTTTATGTGTACTACAGCAGGCATGACCGCTTTTGAAGCCGCTACAAAATCTGCCATTCCGTTTGACGGGATGCTTACGGTATCGTTGGTTGACGAGAATGTTTTTGTCTCGTCGTTTTTACCGTCAACAGTCTCGGTACCTTTCTTGGCGGTACAGCGAAAAGCGGTAAACAGCACGACCAAAAGCAAAACGGGAACAAAGCCTTTGTTGGACTTTTTCATAAATTTTCTATTGTTTGTGGGAAATAAAATCGCTATAATAGTTTTGAAGGTTGGTCTCATAATCATAGCTCAGGTATTTACCCGCATCATATTCCGGGCTGTTTTTTACTTGGTCGACCGAAGCGTTTACTACAATTTCCGACGTATTCCAGTCTATTGACTTTATTAGATTGGGCGATATAACTACTTTTTTACCCGGAAACCAATTACCGGTGTCAACTACCATAAAAGCAACTTTCCAGGTGCTGTCATCAACCATAAAATCTTCCGCATCGCCAATATCTCCATCAGTAGCTTTTATGTCATAACCGGTAACCTTATCTGTACTGCGTAAGTGTGGGTCAGTTTCTTCGCCAACGTTTTCGTGAACTGCAGTTTCAAGAGGCACGGCGGGTGAAATCATCATTCCGGCAGTACCCATGCCACCTGCCCAAATTCCGCCACCCCAATAACCCGTCCAGGGATAGTGGGCGTACAACTCTATTTCCTGTTGCCGGGAGACTGGTTTTTCAGTATCAATATTAGGGCTGTTTTCAATTTGTTCTTTTGTGAGGTTTACAGGAAAACTTTCGCCTTCCCAATCAGGCGTTAATAATGCCTCCGGAGAAATTAATACTTTACGGCCAAAGAGCCAGCTACCAGTTTCAACAATTAAATAGCGGATAGTCCATGTTTTATCATCAAAGTAAAATTCTTTTACTTTTCCTATCTCGCCGTCAGTAGCACCCATTGTAAATCCGATTAAACTTTTTACACTGCGTTTCATATATTTTTTTAAAAATTTGATTAAGAATTGGAATCAATCTTACCTTCTTCCTCTGTTTTAGTGAATTTGTTTAATAAGTTTTTTTTGTCTTTTTTATTCTGAATAATCAATAATAGAATTATAACGGCCGCGGCTATAAAAACTATTGATGCAATAGTCCAATTGTTGTCCATATATCATCGTTATTTAAAGGATTTTTACATGTGTTTTCAAACTTTATACTGCGCTTTATAATTGGGAATGTAATCTATAAGAAGCCGGAAAATTATTTACCAATTCCCTTGGTTTTGTGTGCCAAACACGACTTTCGAAGAGTATTGCTTTATGATCATTTATTTTTGTGCAGAGGCTTTTACCGGGTAATTATCCAGTAAAGAATGGACAGCAGGATGAAGTTCCCGCTTCATTGCTGATGGGTCATATAAATCTGCTTCTACAGTAGCGGTATAAACAAACTTGTTTTGCTTTCTATCCAATACATTCAACGTTAAAGTACTCTTGGTATAGTTAGTAACTCTGGTCGTGTAACCATAAGTGTAACTATTGTAACTATAATTAAAAGGTCCCCTATAAAAATAGGAACGCGGATTAAGATTGTAATAACGGTTATAAGGAGAAAATGCCCGGTAACGCCGGTTGTTGTAGTAGTATGGGTTAATTGTCGGAATAGTTTCCCTTATTCTTTGAGACCGTTGTTCTTTACTTTCTGCAACTTGTAATTGAAACAACAAATCGGGGTTATCATTATTGAGTGTCATATTCCTGGCTGCAAGCTCACGGGAAAAATAATTAATTGTATTATTCATAATAATTTCTTCCTGTGCAGTTGTACTGTCATTTGCATTTTGAGGTATCCATGAGAAAGTTTTATACCTCGTAAAATCTACACTTTTTTCATAATCTGCGTTAGATAAAATATAAGGGGTGCCACATGCCTGTACCATTAAAACAGCCAATATACCGGCAGTAGTCTTGAGATTCATTTTGTAGGTTTTAGTAGCTTTTGAGGGAACAATAAGATCGCAGGCAGCAGGTTAATTTTTCTTTCGGCTTAAAGTATTTTCAAACTCTTTGCCATCATAAAAGCTATTACTAATAGTAGAAGGTTCATCAACTATATTAGCGGGGATGTAATTACGCATCAGGGTTATTTCATACTCCCTGTTAATAACAGTTCCCTTACTGAAACGATTAGTTTTAGCGAATGTTGAGGCGTTTATTTTATTGGCCAGAACTGCTTCATTCTTTTCATCCAGCGTTACCATTCCTACAGGTATAATAATATGGTCATCTCCATCCTTATCTAAAAATTCGTGAATACCTTCGCTTGCAGGCGTTGCATACGTTTGATGTCCTTCTTCAATCAGGTCTTTTTTTACAGCCACATCAATATACACTACACGTTCAGCTTTTTTATTGACCATCAAATCTTCTACCTTACCTATGACACGGTCATCTGCATCTTTTACATCCCAGCCTCTTACATCGCAGTCATCTTCAGCTACTTTATAATCTGATAACTCATCTAAATAATATAAATTCTTATCTTCTGACATAGCATTATTTTTTCAAGATTATTAATTCATTTTCTCAAGCAGGTAGGCAGACCTTCTAAAGAAATCAACTATTTCTGCCTTTTGATTGTCGGTTAAAACACTCGGCTTAATTGCGGCAGAAGCACTCACTAATTCTGAACCCGCAGTTGACAACGACGGATATTTAGCCTGCTGCATGTGTTGCAATGCGCTGCTTAAAATATCGGCAGATTTTCTTATGTTGGCTGCGTGTGTTGATTCGTTTGCATTCTTCGTTATTTTATTTGCGTCGTCTTTTGCCATATTTAGATCTCCCATAACAGTGTACCCTATTGCTCCTGCCATCGCGTTTGTTGCGTCAGAAAGTTTAACCAGGGCATTCTTTATATACTCATGGTCGGGAACCATTTTGTTATTAGCATCTACATACTTTATATAATCCGCTACAGTGCTGTTGTTTTCGTGCATGCTTATGAGGTCGTTATTTTTCATCATTTTCATGTTAGTGTCATTCATCATTTTTTTATGTGAGCTGCAACTAGCTAAAATCACCAGCAGGGCAGTTACGCCAATACTTGTAAATAGTGCCGATACCGGCATTTTCTTTTGAATGGTATTACTTTTCATAATGTGTGTTTTTTATTTTGTTATTTTATAATAAACAGGACTTGCTTACAACTTATTTACGATCATTAATTCATTTTTTGAAGCAGATTAGCAGCTTTACCAAAGAAAGTTTTAACTGCATCACGCTGATCGAGAGTAAGGGTTTCAGCGTTAATGGACTCTGCTGCAATTTTTACTTCTGAAGCATCGTTTTGAAGTTCCGGATACTTAGCCTGCTGCAGGTTTTCTAAAGCACGTGCTATAATATTCGCCGCCTTCTTTATATTGTCAGCATGTGAAGTTTCAAAAGGGTCGTTGGTTATTTTATTTGCCAAGTCTTTTGCCTTATCTAAATCAGCTTTTACGCTAAAGCCAACTGCATTTGCCATAGCGTTGGTTGCATCGGTTAGTTTTAACAGCGCTTCATTTGTAAATGAGTGGTCAAGGGTCATTTTATTTGTGTCAGAATTAATGAACATAACATAAGCCGCCACAGTACTATTATTTTCATGAACGTCTATCAGGGCTGCTGCTGGCGCTTGTTGCACCTGGTCACTTTTATTTCTAAAAAGAAAGAAATATAGGAGCAATGCGAGTATGCCCAGGCCCAATAATACCCACGGCCAAACAGGTTTCTTTTTTTCAATTTTAATTTCTGTCATAACAAATGATTAGTTGTTAATAGGCGTACTAATTGCACTAAAAGAGAAGAAGAACTTAAACATCGTCTCGTCAAAAATTGCTTGTATTCAACACCATTTGTCCATTGGCGTATTGGATGTCGGCGTTATCCTCGGCGGTTATGAAAATTCTTACAGGTTTATACGGTGTCACTGTTTTTAACGAGCTTTTTAGCGTACTTGAAAACAAACCGGTTGAAGTTTTCAACTGACCTAAGTTTTTGGTGCCATTGCTTTCAGTATCCATCCATACTACATACACTTGTTTTGGCGGGTTTAATCTTTTAGGGTCTGCCAGCCGCATCACGTTTAAATCGATGTTGTAATTCTTGTTGTTATCTTTATTGACCTTAACAGAACCTTGTGCAGCAGGAACAACTGATGATGTAGCAAACGCAATTTTATGTGAGCAGGATTGCACCGCTACTATAGTAAATAATAATATTATTACAAGAGAAATGCTTTTTGTAGCTGCATACATTTTCATTGGTTTCATTTTAACTGTTTTTTTTATCTTTTAATTAATCTTCTAACCGCCTTTTATAATTGTTAAAATCATTTAAACGGCTCTTAAGCATGAAAGCACTAACGAAGCAAGTAGTGCATGCTGAATAATGAACAATTGTATAAGTGTGCGACGCAACGAAGTTCAATAGCAGCAGTGCGCTTGATACCCAACAAGACTGTTCCACTTTTTTTCAGCGGCAGAGATCTATGACTTAAAACCGTAACATTACCCCTGCCGAAGGAGTAATCAGTGTTTTTTCAAAGTCTTTTCCACTGGCAAAATTTGCATTTATGTTTAACACAACAGCACTAAAGTTAAAATTGAAGCCAACAGTTGTAGAGTTATACATAAGAGAGGTAGCTTTAGGAATGATTGTACCATTGGTATTAACCAATATTTGTTTGTCGAAATTTTGCTGTCCCACTCCTGTACTAATTCTTAAAATTTCCGCAATCAGTAACCCTCCCTCAAGCTGGTAAAAGTTATTAGTATTTCTTTGACCACCTATTTGGCTTGTAATATAATTCTCGTCAGATAAAATGTGGCTTACTGTGCTTGCATTATTAAATCCGAATGCTCCGAATGCTGCCAGCATAGTTCGGCGGTCATTTTTGTCGCGGGCAAGGGTTACACCCAACATGCTGTTTAGTTGCCAGTTTACACGTTCGTTTTCAAAATCACCGAAATTTCTGTCTCCTGGTCCGTAATAATAGTTAGCCGCAGCCCCTAAAGAAATAGCTATTCCACTCTTTTTGTTAGAGGATTTGTCCTGTGCATGTAATGCGAACATTGTTAGCAAAACAAGGTTAACGGTTATAAGAATTTTCTTTTTCATTTTTAAATTTTTTTTGATGTTTATTGTATTTTAATTACTACTCCTGCCTGTATAATTGAGCTTCCAAAACCTACGTCAGCAAAGGCGCCGACCATATCATTGAAGAAATAATCTGTTCCTAATCTTCCCATAAAGCCAATGCCTACCGAACTTCCCCCGGAACTAACCAGTAAAGATTTATTTCCATTGTTATAAAAGTTAACTTCATCTTCTGTTGTTATATGTGAGCTATTAATGCCTGCGCCAAAAATGACATAAGGCTGAAAGTTTGAGAAGCGATCACCGATGCTATATTTTCCATAAACCATTAATGAAAAAATGTTTTCTTTTATATTCGAGCTGGTCTGGGTACTGTCGTAACTGCTGAAACTTTGATTCGAGAACTTATGCGACCCAAATGATAACATAACCCCTGTGCGCAAATAGTTTTTGTAAATAGCGTCGTAGGCTATTGAAACCACAGGAAAGGTGCCTGAAGATGATAGCTGCCCTGCATTCTTTACTTTAGTAAATCCGCGGAAAAAGCCAAGCCCTATTCTAACGTTTGCATCGTTAAATAGCTTTATGTGCTTAATGCTGATAATTGTATCTTTAATGAGCGGTGGCAGTGGATTATTAAGCATTGGTAAAGCTGCAGGAGAACGCATAAATTCTTTAACCTGGTTACGATAGCTGATGGCATATACTTCGCTGCGTCGTATGGTATAGATCGGTCCGTCTGGTATATCGGTGCGTTGATATTTAATGAACACTTCATCAACTTCTTTTACTAAACCATAAAGAATTTCTCCATTATTGGTTATAATAACATCAAATACCGGGTTGTATAAAATGGGGCCCCTATTAATGGGTAACTTTGGCACTACCGGGTGTGGTGGAGGCATCATCGGCAAAGTCGTATCCTGCGCTTCTGCCAGTGAAACAAGGCTTGTAAAAAACAACGCTGTAAGAAAGCGAAATGTATAATTCAGTTTCATGTTTTTTTTGATTATTAATAATTAATATCGGTGAAGGTGCCGTTTGCGATTTTTATTTTTTGTGTAGAGTCTTTTGTATTACATACTGTTGCCTGAAAAGTGCCCGACAGCAGTCTTTCACTTATACTTTGCCGTTGAATTTGCAGGGCCGATGAAGTTGAATCACATAAAGCATAAGCAGCAAGGCTATTGGTATTAAGGTTGTATATCTGCACCTGCTTTAAGCCTTTGCCTGTTGTGTATTTAGGCAAATAAGAGCCTGTGAGCTGCTGAAGATCTGTGGCATCAAACATCAGGATTAACTGTAAATTATTCCCTTTTGTATCTGTACCGAAAGCCTGTAATGTTAAGCGATTATATAATTGCGCAGTTCGGACATTGTAAGGATATTCCACAACCTGAGCGTTACCTGAAAAAAAATATTTGTCTGCTGTCCAGTCAGATGTGGCGGTTGTAAATTTAATAACAGGATGCCGTACTACTTGTATAGATGTTGTTTCTTTGGTGCAACCTGAAAAAGCGATAACACCAGCAAATAATAGTTGTAAAATTTTAAATTTCATATATTCTGTTGTATTTTCTTTATAGCATTTGATGCAGCTTGTTTTGAATATGCTCAACAATAATACCCTTGCAAGTGAATGTTGTTCTCACTCGTCTTTAATTATTAAAGCTTGCTAAACTTGCAGGATGTGTTTGTGCAATAAACCTTTGTTCCTTTACTCACCGCTGGTTGTGTCACTCGCTTGTACTGTATCATGTATAGCAGCATTTCTAATTCTTTTTAGAACCTGACATTATATGTAGCAATTGAGCTCTCTGGTTAATTTCATTAAAACAATTACTTCATATAAATTGGTAGTGCAAAGTTGGGTTAATAACATTGGCTTATTGTTATACGATTATTTAAAAAGGTTACATAATTTACAGATTTATCTTGAGCGGTGTAAAACTGTAATAGATAAATAGCAAATGAGAAAAGGATTTGAGGATAAGCCTAACGATTAAAAAAGATTAACCGGCTCACTACGTATGGGAATTATGTAATTAATTAAGCGAATTATATAAAAGCTACTTCATTTCATCTTACCATCTTTGCACCTATAAATATACTGGCTTTTTACAGCGACAGCTAGTTTCTTGTATGTAGGCTATCCTAATCACTGATCTTGCTAAAGCAGTAATATCAAACTTTGAAAAGTATTGGGTAAATAACAATTCAATTTTTTCTATTTTATACGTTCTCTAAAAAAAGTAATAACTATGAAATGTCTAAACTTTAAATGCGGCTTTTACCTGTTAACAATCGTGTTCTGTTCTTTACTATTCGTTTCGTGTAGCAGTAGTCCGAACAATGAACAAATACAGCAATCTGTAAAAGATTCACTACAGGCGAATGCAAACACTAAAAATGTAAGTGTAGCTGTTGCCGATGGTACTGTAACATTGACCGGAACTTGTGATGGCAATAATTGTGTAGCCGAAACAGAAGATAAAGTGAAGCATATAAATGGCGTAAAGAGTGTGCAAAATAATGTAACAATGGCACCACAAAACACTGACCTTACATTAAGAACACAGGTGCAGAGTATAGTAACTAAGTATGCAGGTGTACAGGCTGATGTGGCAAGCGGTGTTGTAGTTCTACGCGGTTCGATTGAACGTAGCCAGTTGCAACCCTTAATGTCTGAACTAAATAATTTACAAGCGTCAAAAATTGACAACCAGTTAGCCGTTAAATAAATGAGTGTACTGTATACCAGCGCTTAAGTTAATTAGATTGATTACTCCTATAACGCCTTACTTATTTTTTGGAAGAAAAGTCGAACATAGCTATTTATGCAGCTTTAGCAGCCAATGTTGGTATCGCTGTGATTAAATTTGTTGCGGGCGCTGTTACAGGCAGCTCATCCATGCTGTCGGAAGGCATTCATAGTACGGTGGACTCAAGCAATGAAATACTGCTGCTTATAGGAATTCATAAAAGTAAAAAGCCAGCTGATGAGATGCACCCATTCGGACATGGCCAGGAAATCTATTTTTATTCGCTGATAGTCTCGGTACTCATTTTTGGCCTTGGCGGCGGTATGTCAGTGTATGAAGGCATTACGCATATCAGGCATCCTGTTATAACAGAAAACGCTTTATGGAATTATATTGTGCTTGCCGTATCGTTTGTTTTTGAGGGTATCTCATTAGTAATTCCTCTGAGAAGGTTTTTTAAAACACGTTCAACCAGGCATT
>JALYZZ010000644.1 GCA_030948675.1 Bacteroidota bacterium
GCATAACCCTGTTCATTCATATGCAAGCTGTCTGAAAGAAAAATTTTCGGAATTGCGTGGCCGGACGATAAGAGCATCGGATGAAATACATCGATATAAGAGGTCTTTTTTTGTGTCTTTAAAAATGAAGCAATCATCGAATTTGCCATTATCATTTTTGACATTAGCTGCTGCCGGCTCGGACTGGGTTTAATAGAAACATAGGTGATGGTAGCATTGGGAAGCTTGCCACGGATAATATGAAAAAGCTGCTTAAATCGTTGCGTAACAATTGCCGGAGTGACTGTATCTGAAGAAGCAAGATCATTATCTCCACAATATATCAATACTTGCTTTGGATGATAAGGTATAATAATATCATCGGCGTAACGTATAACGTCCGGCAAAACTGAACCGCCAAATCCACGGTTGATAATCGTATAATCGGGAAAATAAGACTGCACATCAGTCCATTTTCTAAAGGAAGAACTTCCCACAAAAAGGATGGCGTTTTTAGGAGGAAAGGAAACGCTGTCTTGCTTCTTAAACTGTTGAATTTCGTTGTAGAAAGGCGCTTGCTGAGCCGAAAGCGGTTGTACGAATATTGTAGTAATAAGAAACGAAACGAAGTATGTAAATAGTGTTTTCATGTAACGTTGAAGTATTGTGGTGAAAATATGCATTTAATCAGTTTGGAAGTTTACATAAAGTAACTGAAAGTATTGATGCTTTCGTTGATCCAGCCCCTTTAATTGTCAATTCGTCCGCAATTTGCTGACCGTGCTACACGCTAGTGCTAAGGCAACTACCAGTAACGCACCTACTGCATTTAACCATAAAAAACTTAAATCGAATAACCCTTTCTGGTTAAGTATAAACAATGCAACAATGACTAACTCTGAGATTACAGCGCTCCAAAAAACAGCGCTTCCACCTACTTTTTTAAAATAAAAGGCAACGAGAAAAATACCAAGAATAACTCCGTAAAACAGTGATCCAAGCACATTAACAGCCTCGATAAGACTACCCATTTTATAGGCAAACTGAGCTACCACAATACAGAAAATACCCCATGCAAAAGTGTAGTACCGCGACAACCGGAACTCCTTTTGAGATTGTTCATCACTGGCGTCTTCAGCAGCGTTATGATAGCGCCTGTGAAAATCAATCATAGTGCATGACGCTAAAGAGTTTAAAGCTGCAGCAATAGATCCCCATGCAGCTAAAAAAATAACTGCTATCAGCAAGCCCACAAGACCCACCGGCAAATAGTCAATCACAAACCTGAGAAAAATATAATTAGTATCGTTATTATCAGCTAAAGGCAGTGCTTTTTTAATGTATGACTTATAAGATTTTCTAAGGGAGTCTAATTGAACATTTGTTGCCATTATACTATCTTTTAAGGAATTTGCCTCAACCACCTTTTTGCTATGAAATGCTTCCAGGTACTGCATTCCCAATTGACCCTGCCGCACATTCTCAACAACATAGTTTGCATTAATGGCAGCAAGAGAGTCTTTGTATATGGTTTGCTGCGCTTTTCGCTGCACGGCTCCATTGTGAAATACCGGCGAAGGATTGAATTGATAAAAAGTAAAAAGCATTGCACCAATCAGCAGGATAAAAAACTGCATTGGCACTTTCACCACACCGTTTATCAGAAGGCCAATTTTGCTCTCGGTACTATTTTTTGCGGTTAGGTAGCGCCCCACCTGGCTTTGGTCTGTTCCAAAGTACGACAATGCTAAAAAGAAGCCGCCGATAATGCCGCTCCATATATTGTATTTATCGTTCCAGTCAAAATGGCCACCCTTACTGCCGGTCGTTATTACGTTCATCTTTCCCGACGCCCCGCTTACTCTAAGTGCATCAGTAAGGCCAATGCCGGCAGGTAACAGGTGAATGATCATATAACCAGCTAAAAACATTCCTATAAAAATGATTACAAACTGCATCTGTTGGGTATAAGCCACTGCTTTTGCACCGCCAGTTACCGTGTAGATGATTAGTAAGCCACCCATGACAATATTGGTAAGAAAAATATCCCAGCCGAGTAGCGAAGAGAGTATAATGGCAGGAGCATAAATACTAATGCCTGTAGACAGGCCGCGCTGAAGTAAAAAAAGAAATGAGGTAAGCAACCTGGTTTTTACATCAAAACGCTTCTCTAAAAATTCGTAAGCGGTGTACACTTTCAACCTGCTAAACAAGGGTACGAAAGTGATACACAAAACGACCATTGCCAATGGAAGGCCGAAGTAATACTGAACAAAACGCATCCCATCGGTATATGCCTGGCCTGGAGCTGATAAAAAGGTAATTGCACTTGCCTGAGTACCCATAATACTTAGCAGCACGAGATACCACGGCATACTTCTGTTGCTAAGAAAATATCCATCCAGATCTTTTGATGTACGGCTTTTGTACAAGCCATAAGCAATGATACTTAACAAGGTCAGTGACAGTACAATCCAGTCGATACCACTCATGAAAAATAATTAGTAAACCAATTGAGAAAGATAATTAATAGTATCAAAAACAGAATTACAAACCAGTACCAGTGGCTCCAGCTTTTAAAGAGGGGAATTTTTTCGGATTTTTGTTTCATATTGCTGGGTAAAGCCGTTAGCTATTAGCTGCAAGCTGCAAGCTTTTGTTTTTTTTATATAAAGGTTATTAAGCTTCATTTTCTTAGTTATTTGTCCAAAAATTCGCCCCGCTATTTTTCGCCAGCAGTTAAATATTATAGCCGGGCGTTCTCACCTATTTCTGCCTCCATCTATCATACCACTTGCAAGCAGACCAAATACCAACCCAATAATTAAACCAATCGCCACGTGTTTTATCGCCAATCCTAATAGTAGACCGATAATAACAAGCATTGCAAAACCAATCTTTCTCCGCGGCTGATGTTCTTTTGCCATCTTATTTATTTTTAGGAAGTGCAATTAAATTCGCCATTAAACGATAAGCACCAGGTACGCCTGCGGGCAACTGCCTAAACAGTACAAGACCTACATATACATAATTGCCTTTACCATATTTTGCAATTGCAAGGCTTCCGTTGCTTTCCTTTTCTCCGGCATCATTCATTGCAATCAGCTTTTCGTAGTGCTCGTCTGATTGATCCATTTGATAGGTACTGCGCTCCTGCACCCAGCCTTCGAAATCTTTTTCTGTTATTTTGTTTGGATAATTAAATGCGGCATGCTGAGGTAATAGAAAATTTACTTTTGCATTCTCTTCAGTTACCCTTGTTCCGGCAACTGAAAAAGGATAAGGCCCTGTTTGTATTCTTTTCATGCCAACCTGCATACTTTTCATGTATTGAACAATCATATTGCCGCCATTTTCAACATAGCGGTTAAACACATCGCTTTTATTACTAAGAAAATCAAAAATGTTGTATGCACGCACACCCACAACAATGGCGTCGAACTGCTTTAAATTCTGATCATTGACATCAGGCTCATCAAGGTAGGTAACATCATAGCCAAGTGCAGTTAATGCATCGGGTACTTTGTCGCCGGCACCAACAATGTAACCTATTTTTTTGCCAACCGTTTTTACGTCAACCTTCAGCAAATTCGCTTTTGCCTTCGGAAAATAGGTAATAGTCGGTATGTGATCGTAAGAAATGGTTTTTGTATAACCGCTATACTTTCCATCAGCAGTGCTTAAACTAATCGATTCGGTTGTATTTGTCTCCTTAGACTTAGAACTAAAAGTGCCTGAAATAATACTCTCATTATTAGCCGCATTATAATTGAATGAGGGAAAATTATTAGTCCACGCCGTCGAATATTTTTGATTGACAATATAGTGTGCACTATCGTGCAG
>JALYZZ010000672.1 GCA_030948675.1 Bacteroidota bacterium
GGCTTAAGTAAAGGATTTGCCATGACAGGTTGGAGACTGGGATACATTGCTGCATCTGTAGAAATTGCAAAAGCGTGCGAAAAACTACAGGGACAATTCACCAGTGGCCCCAATTCTATTGCCCAAAAAGCCGGCGTTGTTGCCCTGACTGCAAGCCTTGATGCCACCTTTGCGATGGCAAAAGAATTTGAAAAAAGAAAAAACCGGGTACAGGAATTGGTTTGCGATATTCCTTCTTTTAAATGTTATGTTCCTGAAGGGGCTTTCTATATTTTTCCCGACATCAGCAGCTTATTTGGAAAGTCGTATGGAGACACTAAAATTGACAATGCGGAAGATTTGTGCATGTATTTGCTCCATACTGCAAATGTATCTACAGTTACCGGTTCTGCATTTGGCGCGCCCAATTGCATTCGTATAGGTTTTGCAAATAGCATGGAAAACATTGAAAAAGGATTCTCCAGAATTAAAGACGCAATTGACAAATTAACGTAGAAATTGAAGAGCAGGTAAGGAACTTAAAATTATAAGCTAGAGCAGTTGGTTGTAAAAATATCATCTGCTCTTTTTTATTTGTGCAAACCACATGGGTGCTCAAAATTGAAGATGGAATGACAGAACGGTTTACAAAAGGCTACGGTAATTTTGTTTCTGTCACTTATCCAACAGACCAATGTTTTTACTTCTTCAGTTGTTGTTGTTTTTTCGTTCAAAGGCGTCCTTAACCTAATCTATGGTATTTCTATTCGCTTTTTTGCTGAGATTTTTTTAAGAAAAAATGGCAATTTAAAACCTTCAAACATTATATTTTTTTCATCAGAGAAGGCTAATCTTATTTCGATAAAAAACAACTCCGCTTCATCGGCACAAAATTTAAAACAGCTTTTAAATATAGGTTTCAAAGATACCATTGATATTGCACCCTTAGGTACTTCGCCTTCTTATCAATGTTCCTGCTGTATAATTGTACTCCGGCCTGGTTGTCTCAAAGACGTAAAACATTACGGCTTAACAAAACTTCCTACATTTGAAACATGCAAAATGCAGCCGGAGCTTTTCGCGGCGTTCAACGAATCTGTTCTTCATTCAAGGTGAGAAGTTTGCAATTTGCCTTCACCTTACAGCAGGCTAACTTAAACCTTACCTTCTTAATATTTCATTCTTATTAAAGCATACGATGAAGAAGCTACTTTTAAATCTGTTATTAATCATTCCCCTTGCAGGAAGGTGTCAAAATGCTTTGAAACTGTGGTATCAGCAGCCGGCGAAAACGTGGACAGAAGCGTTGCCTGTTGGAAATGGTCGCCTTGGCGCCATGATCTTTGGTCGTGAGGGTGAAGAGCTTATTCAGCTCAACGAAAGTACGTTATGGTCTGGCGGCCCTGTTACTGATAATGTAAACCCTGAAGCGCCTAAATATTTGTCGCAGGTGCGTGAGGCTGTTTTCAATGGTGACTATAAAAAAGCGAGCGACCTAAGTAAAAAGATGCAGGGCGTTTATTCTGAAAGTTACCTGCCGTTGGCAGATTTGATGATACGGCAAAACATAGGTGCAACTGCTGCACAATCTTATTACCGAGACTTAAATATCCACGATGCAGTTGCTACCACCCGCTTTACTGCAAACGGAATTGCTTATACCCGGCAAATTTTTTCATCTGCTCCTGACCAGGTGATCGTTATTCGTTTAACTGCGGATAAGCTGAATTCGCTTAATTTAAAAGTATCGGCGAAGAGTGCCTTGCGCTATAATAATACAGTTGTTGGCGACAACATTCTTGCTCTAAAAGGTAAGGCTCCAAGCCGGGCAGACCCTAGTTATACAAATTATGCTCGCAACCCTATTGCTTATGATGATTCGGCCAGTAGCTGTAAAGGCATGCGATACGAGTTATTAACCAAAGCCATTAATAAAGGCGGCAGTATTAAAGCCGACACATCGGGTATAACCATTACAAATGCAAGCGAAGTGATCCTTCTTTTATCAGCCGCAACCAGCTTTAATGGCTACGATAAATGCCCTGTTTCTCAGGGAAAAGATGAAAATAAACTTGCTACTGCTTACCTACACGCTGCCGTACTTAAGCCCTTTGATCAGTTGTTAGCCAATCACCTGGCCGACTATCACCGTTATTTTAACAGGGTGACTCTTAGTCTGAAAAATGATGCGAACGCCAGCAGTGCAAACCTTCCCACAGACAAACGCCTAGCTGCTTATACAGGCGGTGCGAAGGATCTGGGATTAGAAGTGTTATATTTTCAGTACGGGCGCTACCTGCTTATTTCAAGCTCAAGACCTGGCGGAACTGTCGCAAACCTCCAGGGTATCTGGAATAACAACCTTAGGCCGCCGTGGAGTTCAAACTATACTACCAACATTAATGTGCAGATGAATTACTGGCCGGCAGAAACAGCGAATCTGTCTGAAATGCACCAACCTCTTTTCGATCTTATTGAACACCTTTCTGTCAATGGCAGCAAAACAGCAAAGGAATTTTATAATCTGAACGGTTGGGTGGTACATCACAATAGTGATATCTGGGCGTTGTCGAACCCGGTGGGTGACCTTGGAAAAGGTGACCCAAAGTGGGCTAATTGGTCTATGGGCGCCAACTGGTTGTGCCAGCATCTTTGGCAGCATTACCAGTTCACCGGTGATGAGCAGTTTTTAAGGGACACGGCCTATCCACTTATGAAAGGGGCGGTTATTTTTACATTAGGATGGCTGGTACCAGACAAAGATGGCTACCTGGTAACCGCACCATCAGGTTCGCCTGAAAATTCTTTTAGAGATGAAAAAGGGGTTGTAGGCGCAATCGCTGAAGGTAGTACTATGGACATGTCAATCATCCGCGATTTGTTTGCTCATTTCATAAAAGCTTCAGAATTGCTACATATAGATGAATCATTTAGAGATACCGTAATGGCCCAGCAGAAAAAGCTGTATCCTTTTCACATTGGTAAAAAAGGAAACCTGGTTGAGTGGTATAAAGATTGGGAAGATGTGGAGGTGCATCATCGCCACGTTTCTCACTTGTTTGCACTTTATCCTGCGGAGCAGATTTCTCCCATTACTACGCCCGATTTAGCTGCTGCCGCCCAAAAAACACTTGAGATAAGAGGT
>JALYZZ010000681.1 GCA_030948675.1 Bacteroidota bacterium
GAAGCAGGGTTACTTGGCTCTAAATACTTTACTCAACATCCTCTTTTTCCTCTTAAAAACATTCGTTTTCTTTTAAATCTTGATTTGGAAGGAACCGGTGATAAAGGAATAACGGTTGTAAATGCGACTGAATACACCAAAGCTTTTGCTGCCCTTAATGCAGTAAACGACAGTGGCCACTATCTCGTAAAAATAAACCCCCGTGGCAAAGCAGCAAACAGCGACCATTACTGGTTTTCAGAGAAAGGAGTGCCCGCTTTTTTTATGTATACTTTAGGCGGAATAAAAGCGTATCACGATATTTTTGACAAAGCCGAAACGTTGCCTTTGACTAAGTATGAGGATTTATTTAAGTTAATTGTTGGCTTTAATAAGGACTTGATGAAGTAAGTCAAAACCAGTGTTGAACATGTCTAATAAATCAAACATGTCCTTTAATAAAATAGATATCTGAAGACATTCGTTCACATACAAGCAGGAGTTAGAAATGGTAAAACGTACTTAAAAAGTGCGTTCTTCAATACTCCACTTAAAGTTGCAAACATAACAGAGGACAAAGGTTCCGCTGATCTTAAGTTAATGTTGATGAGTTCATCGCCGGGAGTGCTTGACGGAGATGAGTACCGGATAAAAATAGAGTTAGAAAAGGGTTGTTCGTTGCAGTTGCAGACACAATCGTATCAAAGACTCTTCAGCATGAAGAAAAAGGCCTTCCAGCATGTGGAAGTATTTATGGATGATAGGGCCACTTTTTCTTTTTTGCCTCATCCTACCGTGCCGCATCGCGATTCTAACTTTGCTGCTGTCAACAAAATTTATATGTCCAACGGATGCACTCTTACATGGGGCGAAGTGCTTACCTGCGGAAGAAAATTAAACGGTGAGTTATTCTGTTTTTCGAGCTATCACAACCGATCTGAAATTTTTTTAGCCGGAAGATTAGTGGTGAAGGAAAATCTTTTAATAGAACCTTTAGTTGCAGATGTTTCAGCCATAGGGCAATTAGAAGGTTACTCTCATCAGGCGAGCTTAATACACGTTGACGCAAGCACAGATATAAAAGCAATGATTGCAGATATTAGAGAATTACTGCTGGCGCAAGAAAATATTTGTAGTGGTATTTCGGCTTTGCAGGTCAATGGTGTAGTGATTCGGCTACTTGGTTTTAAAGCCGAGCAATTGTATAATTGCTTGATGGCTATAGGGCAGTTATTAGCAATGAAAAAAAATCGGGTGATTATCTGAAGTTCAATAATTGTGTTGCAAAGGAGTGAGTTGCGCATAGTGATCATACAGGTAACCGACAGCATTCAAACGATTAAGCATCATGCACGCTGAATTACAAGTATTAATGGTTGCGGCAGTTAGTATAGCGTGTCTTCACACGCTTACGGGGCCAGACCATTATCTTCCATTTATTGCTCTATCAAAATCAAGAGGATGGTCTTTCGCGAAAACAATATTCTGGACTCTTGTATGCGGCTGCGGACATGTGTGGAGCTCCGTTTTATTAGGACTGGGAGCGGCCGCCATAGGGTGGTCATTATCTAAAGTCACCTGGCTCGAAAAAATTCGCGGAGGCGCTGCAGGATGGGCACTGATCGCATTTGGCATTGTTTACGCAATATGGGGTATTATAAAAGCACAGAAAGGATCGGTGCACAAGCACTTTGATATAGGTGATGATGGTGCCATGTATGTGTATGAGCACAGGGACGGGCAGGCAATCTCACCCAAAGAAAGACACGTAGTAACACCGTGGGTCATGTTCCTGATATTTGTGCTGGGGCCATGCGAACCGATGATACCGCTGCTGTATTTTCCTGCGGCTAAAAGCTCTTTTTTCGGTATGCTGCTCCTGATTATTGTATATACCTTTTTTACTTTGGCTGCTATGTTTTTAATGGTCGCCCTTGGTTACTTCGGCTTTTCTTTTTTTGAAACTGAAAAGCTCGAAAAATATGTACATGCACTTGGCGGTGTCACCATATTGCTGTGCGGAGCTGGCATGGTTTACCTCGGATGGTGAGGGCAATTTGTAAGTTGGAAGTGGTAAGTTCGACTTGCAAAGAAGCAACCGCTTTTTGCACCTGCATCTATAACCTGTAACAAGTCTGAATTAATCAGCAACCTTCAACCTGCCAGTCGCTCCCTTTCAACCTTCAACCTGGAACCGGCTACTGCTGCTGTTGCTGCTGCTGCATTTCAAGGTATCGCCTGTACGAATTAACAGGTACC
>JALYZZ010000683.1 GCA_030948675.1 Bacteroidota bacterium
CGCTTAAGCCACTTTATTAAGTCATTGCTCTGTGGGTAGCGACTAACAAACAACGGATAAATATTGGAGAATAAAGGGGCCTGGCAGTGGATGTATTTAAAATTCTCAGGGTTCTCAATGCCAACTATTGTAACATTGGCGGCAACATTAAAAGTTTCATAATCGCTTATAAATGTAAATGAACCATTAGCAGGATGAATAGTAATGGACTTGTGGAGAAGAGTTGCATGAACAGGTTGATACACGTTAACCAAAAAGCCTTTAAACGATCTGATAGATCTGAGTTTTGAATTGCCGCTGATGGATACAGCTTCTGCCCTTGTTAATCCTTCGTCATTAAACTTGTTTGCATATTCTTGCAAATCGCCGATGCCAAAATGATTTTTTAAATAAGCGTGCATTGATGCCACGTTGGCAATAAAAAAGAGTGTTTTTGTTTTACCTGTTTGCTGTTTTTGGATAACACCGTCTTCCAGCATCTTTGCCACTACAGCATGTTGCAAATTGGAGCCGGGCAACTGCTCACCCTGCAACATCTGCAACAATTTGTTTGCTATGCTTAAAGGAAGTTTCATCGGCCAATACAATTTAGAAAATCGAAAGTGGAAAGTCCCGTTTGTGGCTCCAACTTGTCATACACTGGCATGGTTCGTTATAATGCGTTTGATTCGGGTATATCTTTGCGTATCCTTTTCAAGCTTATAAATGTGTTTGTAGTCCAGCGCGTTTGTTTCAGTGGGTGAACCGTTGATAAGATTAATGTTTCTGTCGTTTGCAAACTGCAGAATGCCTTTTACGTTGTTTGGATGAAGCTTTCCAATTTCATCCATCATGCAATGCAGCCTGAAATCCTTGAACCGCTTCGAAGCACCTTCTTTAAATACGTTCAGCAGCATAATGTTGATCATCGCCTTTACCAGTACATCCGTTCCTTCGCTACCTACATTGGCCAGCTTTTCTACCCAGCCAGTGTCGTTCTGGTTTTCCTCAATCCTGAACTTTAGTTCAAACGTATCAGACAAAGCAATCGCATCTTTTTTATATTCTCCAACGGCTTTGCCCAGTTGCTTTAGCAGTTCCACCGCTTTGCGATTTTTCTCATCCTGGTTCACGGAAGAAAAAAGATTAAAGCCGCCGATCTCATAAGCATGCTCATCATTGTATTTCTTAATCTGCAGCAGCAACTGAACAACTTTGTTGGCGCTTTCATCGAGCCTCAACTCTATCTTCTTTATGGCACCAACGAAATTTTTGTTGTCGAAATCTTTGTTGATATCATTAATCACCCTTTGAATTTCGCCACCTTTCGACATTAGCGCCCCTGTTTCTTTACCAATTGAATGAATGATCGTAGCAAAACGTTCGTTCACCCTTTTCTCAAACTCTTCTATCTTACTGTTGTTGATGAACTCATTAAGTTGCTCAGCAAACTCCAGGTATTCATCTCTGTCAGCAACGGTGGTTCTAAACTGAAAAATGTTGTTCTGTGAGAAATTGCCAAGAAACTTATTAGCCGCTTCTTTTAAATCATCCAATCTTCTTATCGACGTGTAGTACGATTTATTTATCTCGTCGATCAGGCTCTTGCATCGCTTGTCGGTTTTATAAATGTCTTTTTCTTCTTTATAAACACTGTCAATAGTAGCATAAGCATCGGTAATACTAAAGGCGGCAAAGGCTTTGGCATCTTCTTCGGCTTGCAGCAATTGCAGCTTTATATCTTCTATTGCGGTCTGCACATTTTCAACATCGAGCTGTAGTTGTTGCTTGTTTGTCTTGTGTTTTTGTTCATCGGTTTCATACTGTTGTTCAAGCAATGCTTTGCGTGTTTTAAAATCATCCACTTTATCAATTAGCTCACGCTTATCTTTTTTGTATTCAGCAACCACATCGCGGTGCTTTTCTATAAAATCCAATTCCGTTTTAATAGCTTGTATCCGATCTTCGATAGCTGCGATTTTTTTCGTGTCTACGCCTTTTCCCGATAGCTCTTCATCACGTGTGGCAAGTAATTCATTCCTTTGAATGCTTCCTTGTTGCCGGTAAACTCTAACTGCTTCATCCACGCTTTTGAGCGCTTCCTTTTCTTCCTTTTCCAGCGCCGAAAGCTTTTTGTCGTACTCTCTTTCTTTTGATCTGATTTGCTTTTGCAACTCTTCTTTTACCTCTGTAAACTGTTGTTGTGTTTGCAGCAATTGTTCATGTAGTGCTGCAATGGTGGCATCTGCCTGTGATAAAGCCTTTCGTTTTTCGTCGGCAGCTTTTATCTCCAGGTCTTTTTTATGCAATAGAGAGTGTTGTAGCTGAGCGCTATCTTGCTCAAGCCTGTAATGCTGTTCTGCTATCCCTTCTTTTACTTCTCTTAATTGCGGCTGGTATTTCTTGCGCAGCTTCTCTAACTGCGCTGCCTGATCGTTGATTTGTTCATTCAACTGCTGTTGTAACTGTTGACTCCTCTCCTGCAAAGCGAGCTTTTCAGTTTCATACTCGGGGATGGTTTTAACTTTCAATTGCACCTCGTTTAATTGCACAGAAATACCATAAAAGCTATCGCCATCATTATCTGTTAATTTCGGCGCTAACTCATCGCTAAAAAGAACCGCCTCATTCACCATTTTGCCAACTGTTGTTTCCCAGCCAGGCTTGTTTCTGTTTAACCAGCCATACAAAGCAGCATCACTATTCTGCAATTTTATATCGATTCCTAAAAGCTCCTGTTGCACCCCTTCAAACTGTTCGGTCAGTTTTTCTGTCTGACGCGTGATACTTTGTTTAATAGTGGCTTCATCCAGCTCCCATTGCTTTTGCAACGTTTCCTGACGGCTCTTATAATGGGTAACCGAGTGCGTTGCCTGCTGCACAGCGAGCTTTAACTCGCTGATTGTTTGAACGGCTTCTGACAGTTCAGCTTCAAAGAAACGCCGATGCCTCAAAGCTTCTTTTTTCAGTTGTTCTTGTTGCAGTATTTGCTTTTGTTGATCAACTGCCTCCGATGCCTGCTCTACCGCCTGCAGGTTGCTTTGACGAATAATATCAATTGACTGCTGCAATGCTTTGCGGAGATTTTTCTCTTCGTTCATTGTATTATTTCTTCTTAAAAGCTTTTCGTTTTCTTTTGACTGAACAAAAACATTCACGTCATTTTCTAACTCGCTCAGTAATGCGTTGTACTTGTGCGATAGCTCGCTGAACTGCGAAGTCAAGAGGTTCAACTGTTTGTCAAGGCTCTTTAGTTCATTCTCCTGGTCTTTCTTTTTCCCTATGTGTTCAATCAGCTCCTCAATCTTTAGCCTGTTATAGTAATCTGTTTTCTCTTTTGCTTTTTTCATATCACTATCCAGCACGCTTATTTCGCCTCTTGTTTTTTCTGCCTTGTTCCTAAATCTTATTTCGCTGTTTTCGATTTTTTGCTGAATGGATTCTTTTTCCGTTACGGCCTTTTCTTTCCTGTCATTTAGCTTTGGTATCATACGTTGCACATGCGCTATTGCCCACGACAGTTGCGCACACAACTGGTTCTTATCTTTTTCTAAATGACGAATTGCTAAATGATACTTTACAATATTTTCTGCCAGCTTTTGTACGCTGGGTTGCTTGTATTCGCTGATGTCCTTAAGTTGCTCTTCAAAGTTCTTCAGGTGATGTGTATAGCTTTGCAGGTCTATTGCCAGGTCCTCTTCATTAAGCGACATGATAATGGTTTGCTTAATAAATTCTGCTTCGAGCTTTGAATTAAGAAACACGTTTTGAATGGTGCGTGGAATGTTTTGGTACTGCTTGCTCTGTAACAGCGCATACTTTACAAACTCTTTTTTACCTGTGTCCGAATTGCCGTATAAGATATCGCGGTATTCACCGTAGTTATCTATTTTTCTTGTATAAAAAACCTTGTTTACATCCAGTACCAACCGGTTGTCTTCCCACTTTTGATACGCTTGTCCATCTTCAGAGATAAAAAAATTTCTATGGTAGCCACTATCAATAAAACGGAAACAAACCTTACCCTGGCTTTTAAAAGCAACAATACAATATGCACCGGTTTCCCTTTGCACTTCGTAAATAAGATAGGAGTTCTGGTAAGGAAAGTAGTATTCGGCAAAGCTTTTCTTTTCCTTAGAGATACCAAGTTTTAGAGTATCGGCATTATAAAAGAACAAGATGGCACGCAGCAGAGTACTCTTGCCGACACCTTGCGTACCTATCAGGTGTACGTTACCATTAAGCATTACCTCTGCGTAGCGAATGGTAGCGCTGTTTATAAAAATCAGTTTATTCAGAAATCTCATGTTCTACTTCTTCTGTAATGTGAATGCTAACGATTAGCTGTTCTATGTATTTAAATGCGCTAAGTACTTTGTACTGCTGGCTAATCTCATTTTCAAGTTCAACCATGCCAAACTTAACCAGTTCATCAATTAGTCTTTGTACTCGCTCGCGATGAGATCCTTCGCCTAAGGGCTTCTTCAGTTGTTCAAGCTTGTCTTTAAGATTAGCATCAATTTTTAATTGCACCAATATTTCGTCTGCACTAAACCGGTAACCTGCGGCAAATGCATTGTTGTATGTTTTAAAGAAGTCAAGTATGTCTATCCACTTGTAAGCCTGCTCCAGTTTACGTTCCAGGTCTGCTTTGGCTTCCTTCCTGCTGAAGTAGAAATATTCATCACCTTTATCCAGCACAAATCCTATTGCTTCAAAGTAATTGTACAGCTCTTCAAAGTTGTCTTCAATAATGTTAAACAACTTCCTGTTTTCATCGTACACACTATTCGAACAAATGAACTGCCCTTTGCTCAACGTCTCAAATATCTCTGCTGTCTGTGCAGGTACTTTCATTGTGTTTGTTTTTTTTAGGAGCCAGGAGATAGGAGATAGAATTTGGGAGGAGATTTCTTTCGCTTGCTTCACCTTACTTCCTTCATCTTACGTCCTTCCTCTTATTAGTTATCTAACATCTGTCGTTATTTTTATGAGCCCCGCATTATTGCTACTATTTAACATAGTTGCGTCGCCCTCTTGTACTTTTTGTTTGCCACTCATCATCCCACTGACTTGTCCATAATTTGTTGTTATGCTAGCTTCCTAATCTTCATCACAACTCATTTCTCATCTATCATACCTTATACCCTTTTTTGCAACAATTATTTCTCACGCGGTTTCACTATCGCATACTCGACGTCTCCATCATTCATAAATTGTTCTGATACCTCGAACTCGTTTTCATAAATAGAAGTCATCTGGCAAAAGATTGTGATCTTTTCATCATAGCCTACTTCCCGTGGATATCGATAATTCATTATAAAACTATACAGGTTATAGTTGGATGCCACAAAGCCGTTTCGCAATTCTTCGAGGTTGATGTATATCTCATCTTCTGTTTCAAGCTGCAGATGGTCTTCCGCTATTTTTTCAGCTACAGGAAGCAATGATTTTTTGCCTGTCTTTTGCCGGGCAGCCACTTTCTTTTTCAGTTCATATACATCATCTCTTTCCAACACATCTAATGAAAGCTTCAGCGGATAACTAGCTTTTGGCTCAAATAAAACAAGCTGGGCTTGCCTGAGCTTTTGTAAGAGGTTTGTTTTATGCTTCAGTTCAAACTGGTCTTTCAGGTATTTAATCTGCTTAATTTTCTCTATCACCCGGCTCTGGTACTTTACCTGGTTAAGGTATTCGATAATTTGTTTTTGTGTTTCAATCAGATTATGCCTCGACTCTGTAAGGTTTCTTCTTAGTTGTGTTACCAGTTGTTTTAATTCATCGTCAAGCGCAGTTACAAAAAATGTTCTTTCCTCATCTGTCACCAGGTACTCTGTTTGTTCAATCAATCCTGCAATGGCTCTTCGCTTATCATCAAATGCTTCTAATTTCGAAATTTTAATGGTATAATTTGGTTCCGTCTTAAACGTATTTTCAATATTGCGGTTCAGGTCTATAATATTACGCAGGGTGGTCCTTCCGATTTTTCTCAACGATGACTTGACCATTTTAAGATACGCATATTTGCGATCTTCACTATTCTCCTGCAGGTAGAAGTTAATGTACTGCTTTATCTGCTGAATGTTCTCGTTAATGTAGGCGGTACTAATCTCTTCATTGACTTCTAACACCTGTTCAAAAAAATTCAGGAACTGCTCGTCCAATTCCAGGTACGAGCCATTTAGCCTGACTACACCTTTTTTTACCAATGTGTCAATCACATCTTCTTCAAGCAACTCCATTGCCTGGTCGTGCTTGAAAATGAACGACTTCCTTTTCTCAAACATTTCTATCAACAACTCCTTCGACCGGTTAAGGATGTTAATCAGCTCCTTTATGTTATTAAATGCGGACATAACTATTGACTAAAAAAGCGGGAATGCTGATAAACCTTGCCGCTTTTTTTAGGCGGCAAATATAGCCAAAAGACGAAGGGGCCGAATGAGAAACATTCCGTTGAAAAAGTGTAAGCGGGTTGTAAAGAATCCAGTTTTTTCAAGCACCCGCTTCAATAATAAACGCATTGACTAATTGTTCCCATTCCTGTTGCAGGGAAACATTCGGCCTTTTTCTACCTGCCCTATTATACCAGTAATCGGCGTTCCATATATCGCCCTCTTTTCTATGCAGGTATGCGTGTAGCCAGGCCCCCTGTTTGTTTTCGAGGTCATTAACCAGGTCGTGTGCTGCTTTCCAATTGTCTTTTTTATCGTACCATAAGGCCTTTAAATAAACAGAGGTGTTAGGAGGTGCAGCGTTGTGTAAACTTTCAATAAAGACGTTTAAATTCATACTTAAATATAATAACAATTCAACTATTTTGTAATCACCTGCCGTGACCTCAAGCTTCAATAAGCTGCGAAGAATGTAGTAATGAATTTACCTCCCTTATTGTTATTGCCCGGCATAAATGATAAGGGTGAGGCCTGCGATAAAAAACGGGAACATGAGCGTAAAAAGGGTGTTAACTATTGGTTTCATGTTAAGGGTAAAGCACGGTATAAGGTTGGGGGATTAAGGTTTTCGTCCCGACGCTGCATTTGATCGGCAGTTAATAAAACCAGACAATGTAAAAGGGATTGCAACTTATTTTACCAAATACTTCAAACTAGAAATCCCGTCTGCTATATTGTGTTGTAAAATTAAAAAACCCCTGAAAGCTACTGCTGTCAAGGGTTATAATTTTTGAATCGTGCCCGGGACTGGAACAATACAAGCACGTGAAAGCCTTACTGCTGTTGCATTTCAGCTTTTACGGGTAACAATAGGGT
>JALYZZ010000685.1 GCA_030948675.1 Bacteroidota bacterium
CACGCATACTATCCACTTTGACGGGGAAACAAAGCGGCGTTAGTTGAGTTGGCCATTGTAGAATGATATCGGATTTCTGAATGCGTTCAAGCATATTTCTGAGGCGCACCTCTTCCATTTGTTGTTCCATCACTTCATTGTACGACTGCCGAAGGAGAAGGTTCTGATGGTCATATTCTTTAAATACATTAAATATTAACGAGGCGGAGGATTGCAAATGACGCGCTTTTTTTTGCTCTCCGGGATAACCTGTAAAAATCAATCCACCAATTACACCAATATCTCTAAACTTGCGTCTTGCCATCTCTGTAGAGTTGACGCTGCGTTGAATGTCAGCAAATAAATTATCAGTAGAAAATAAGTCGTACACATTGGCATCGTCAACAGGAATTGGTTGGTCACTCAATAACTCGAAGCCATAATCATTCATTGCAATGGAAAAAGTAATGGGCGTAATGCGGCTGATTCGATAAGCCAATATTGCTGCCATTGCCTCATGCACCAGCCTGCCTTCAAAAGGGTACACAAAAAGATGGTAGCCGTCTTTTGTTTCAATCTGCTCAATCAGCAGTTCGTTTTCTTTAGGCACGTGAGACAGCTTTTGCTGTAAAATAAAAAGCGGCTGCAATGCTTTTAATTCTATATCGTTTGAAGTAAGTGCTTCGTTAAACTTTCGCCTAAGCATCATACCCAGATTAGACGACAAAGGCATCCGTCCCCCATCCCAACTAGGCACGATTGCTTTTGTAGCATTAGATTTTCTAACCAGCGCAGTCATTTCTTTTACCATTACAAACTCCAGGTTGCGCCCTGCAAGGGTAAACACGTTTCCAGGTTCGAGCCTCGATATAAACGTTTCTTCAATGACACCAACATAACCGCCTGATATAAATTTTACTTTCATCATCGGACTGCTCACTATCGTTCCGATGTGCATGCGATGGCGCATCGCTATTCTTCTGTTTTTTATTCGGTAGATGCCATCTTCGCCAACTTCCACTTTTTTGTATTCATCGTATTGCAGCAATGCGTCTCCTCCGTTTACAATGGTATGTAATACCTGTTGCCATTCTGTAACAGTAATATCTGCGTAACCAAAAGTGCTTTTTACCTCTTCAAAAATTTGGCCGGGTCTAAACCCTTCGCCAACAGCCAGCGTGCAGAGGTATTGAATGAGTACATCAAAGCAAAGCATTCGTGGATCGCGGCTTTCGATCACATTTTCCTCCATCGCCTGTTTTAGTGCAGCAGCTTCCACCAGCTCTAATGAGTGAGTAGGTAGAAAATAAATTTTACTCACTTTTCCAGGCTGGTGACCACTACGGCCGGCGCGTTGCAGAAACCTTGCAACTCCTTTTGGCGACCCTACTTGTATCACAGTTTCAACCGGTCTAAAGTCAACTCCAAGGTCGAGGCTGGCTGTACAAACCACTGCCTTGAGTTTTGTTGTATGCAGTGCTTCTTCCACCCAAAGGCGAAGCTCCTGTTCAATACTTCCATGATGTAGGGCAATTGCACCGGCAAGATCTGGGGCAATCTCCAAAATCTTCTGATACCATCGTTCGCTCATGCCACGGGTATTGATAAACACCAGGGTAGTTTTATTGGCCCGAATAATATCTACTGCCTGTTGAGCAAGATTTAACCCGAGATGTCCTGCCCAGGGAAACTTCTCTATTTCTTCAGGAATGACAGATTCTATTGAAATGTCTTTACGAAGATGCGCTTTGATAATGACAGGGGAAAGGGAGTTTTGGAGCGGGAGAATAGAAATCGGGAACAGTAGAACATCTTTGGCTTGTGGCAAATTTCCTATAGTTGCGCTTATGCCCCAAATGGAGACATGATGGTTGTTATATAACGAATGAGGCACTGTAGCCTCCTCACGACCTTCAACTTGCAATTCGTTTCGTCCGGGTTGCAATTCATTATTTTCCCCTTGTATCTTTCTTAAACCAACTATCCGGGATATCGCTAATTCCACCTGCACGCCTCTCTTGCTTCCCAGTAGTTCATGCCATTCATCAACCGCGATTATTTGTAAAGATGAGAAGGTTTCCGGATACCCTTTTTGCCCTAGAAGTAAGTGAAGGCTTTCGGGTGTGATGATAAGGGCCTCCGGCATGCTTCTTTTTTGCCGCTGCCTTTCGCTAATGTCGGTATCACCGTTCCTAATTCCAATCTGCCAGCTCATTCCAAGTTCATCGATAACTTCTTCCATTGCACGGGTAATGTCTTTACCTAACGCTCGTAATGGCGTTATCCAAAGAAGTTGTGATCCACTTCTTTTTCTTGTTTTATAATCCTTTGGATGCTGATTTATAAAATTGATGATTGCACCAAGAAATACTGAAAAAGTTTTGCCAAAACCTGTCGGTGCATTTACAAGGCCGCTGTTACCTAAATGGATTTGTTCCCAGGCCTCTTGTTGAAAGGGGAAAGGCTTCATTTTTTTAGAAGCGAGCCATTGATTTATAACCGTGTTGCCTAGACTTTTTTTCAATAGAATTTTCTTTTGCAGAAAAATTTTACTTTTACTTTGTAATTATATTTTATAAATATGAAAGCCAAATATATAACTTATACCAGTAGTCTCCCATTAATGGTTATGGAAAGTTTAATTGAATATTCAACAAGAAACAACAAAAAGAAAAATGAAATAATTGCTGAAGCGCTTTCTGTTTATCTTAAAGAGAAAAGAGCAATGGAATACGCCGAATCGTTTAAGAAAATGAAAAATGATCCTGAGCAAAAATCTTTGGCTGAAGCAGGAATAGGTGATTTTCTTAAGATGATTGAAGAATATGAAAAGTTGTAGTTATGAAGCAGCAGGAAATCTGGTATGCTAACCTCGACCCAATAAAAGGACGTGAACAGAGTGGAATAAGGCCGGTAGTTATTGTAAGCGGAAACAACCTAAACGACCATTCTGATTTAAAAATCGTTTGTCCTATAACCTCACAGTTGAAGAAGTATACGGGTAGCTTGCTTCTTGAAAAGGATAATATTAATAAGTTAGCCAAGGACTCAGAAGTGTTGGTTTTTCAAATCAGAACAATTGACGAAACAAGATTAATTAAGAAAATCGGCTTAATTACAAATTCGCAAATGGAAACAATACGGTTTTATCTAGACGAAATACTTAGTTATTAAATTTTCTATCTGCACTGTAACTTTTTTCGTTTTATTTGAATTGATGGTATTAGAAAAAAGCGTTGGCTTGTATAGTAGTTGAATTATTGCCGAGAACTAATTTAACCATATCTATTTTCCATATACTTCCAGCATCTTCTTCAGATCCTCTAACGTATTTATTTCATCCGCCTTCTTATCCTTACGCCACCGGCTTATGCGGGGAAAGCGTAAAGCGACGCCACTTTTATGGCGGTTACTAGCTGCTATCCCTTCAAAAGCAATTTCAAAAACGAGTTCGGGTTTTACGGTTCTTACCGGACCAAACTTTTCGATAGCGTTTCGTTTTACAAAAGAGTCAACTTCATTAAATTCTTTGTCGGTGAGTCCACTATATGCCCTTGTAAATGGAATTAACTTTTCTCCGTCCTTTACGGCAAAAGTGTAAGCGGTGTATAAGTTACTTCTTCGGCCCGAACCCTTCTCAGCATAGATCATCAC
>JALYZZ010000728.1 GCA_030948675.1 Bacteroidota bacterium
GCCTTCAAGTCGCCTACCAGGTTTTCTTTTTCTTCGCTACTTAATTTAGAATATTTATAATAAGCGAACGCTGCTAGTCCGGCAAGCAATAAACCTCCTGTCGGTAATTTCTTATTCTGAATCATGATGTAATTTTTTATTTATTAACTTATTACCGGTAAACTATTAAAAACCGTGCCTCAATTCTTAACGTTCTAACTGAGGTGATCGTTTTTGCATCATGTCTTACTGGCCTACTTCTGCAACTCCTCGTGTATTATTCTCTGCCAGTCATTTTGTTTCGCCTTATTGTTGCTATGCATGGACTGCAGGTCGTACTTCCGTTGTAGCTGTTGCAGGGTAAGACTGTACTTGTCGAAAATTCTACCAATCTCATTTTTATAATACTTGCTATAAACACTATGCTCTGCCTCTCTCTTAAATGCCCTGGCAACCAGCTCCGCAATGTCAAAATGCAACTGCTCATGTTTTAAAATAACCGGTGTATGCGAGTTTTTTTTACTCCAGGACCTGGTTCTGTCGAAGGTCGCTTCTGTAGTAAACTTTATTTTATACACGTTTCCATTAACCGCAGTGTTGTACTTATAATAAAAACCAACTGCCGACATCGCTGCAAAAGCGCTTTTTTCATCTGTTTTACCTTTGAAGTCAGACCATTCAATTTTTACATCTTTGTTCCATTTTATAACGTCTGTCTGAGGGTATGCTGCCAGATGTACCAGCAATAAAACTGTCACACTTACTACTATCCTCATCAATCAACAAATCTTTTTCCTTGTCGTATACTTGCTTTATTCGAATTAATACAGAAAAATAGTGAATCTAATTCTTATAAAGGTTTCTTTCCTATTGCGAAATTAGCAGCATACAAGGAAATTTTTTAGGATCAACAAGCCGTAAAAAAAAGTACCCTATACCACTACTTCCAAGCATAAAGTCCGGAGTGTCAGATAAGGTTTGAAGCCCATTGGGCAATGGAAGCTGTTTCAATATAAATCTGTTAAAACATTCCTCCCCTAACTGCTCTGCCTGTTGCCTCAACTCTGCCCGTTGAAATACATCTGCTGCACATAGCAATAGTTCTGCATTGCCAAACAAGCCATGGCATAAAGAATAGTTGCCCAGCAAGTCTGCCGTAGCCGCTTTTATAGTGGTTTGCACCGCTATATCAACATCCCGGATAAAGGAAACATCGTGCGTAATTTGGTAAGACCGCAAACGCGAAAGACCGATACCCGGAGCGCCATGACACCATGCTACACCACATACTTGCTCTGTCGATTGAGCTGGAGCATAAGCTGTTTCGTACTTTCGGAAGTCAGGCCAGTTTTGCTGACTGCTGTTGAAGTGTCCGTCTTCGTATGCTACAATATCTCTTACTATTTTAAGATAAGCTTCATCCTCAGTAACGTTATACAACTCGGTAAAAGCGTGCGCAAAACCAGCGGCACCATGGGCATACCCTGTGAGATTATTTGTTTTTTCAGCCATCGTATCCCAACTAATACTGCCTGGCTTTTTATCCGCTTTAGTTAAAAGATACGCTCCCAGAGATACTATAAAATCTTTTAGCCTTGCATCTGGTTGTTTGCGATAGATGGCGGCAAAAGCGGTAATAGCGCCTGCAGCACCATCTATAATATCTAGTCCCCAATACTGCTCAGGCAACTGCATACACTTCTCCGTCAATTGCCTGGCAGCATCGTAGTAATCGGGGCGGTTAAGGGCATTTGCAGCATACAGCAAAACATATATACAACCTGGCCAGCCAGTATAGAATCCTAATTTTCCATATAAGTATTCATGCTCGCTTTGTAATTGAAGCTCCTTATCGATTATTTGCTGAAATGCACCAGCCACTGTTTTTTCAATTACTGTATTCTTCTGCAATTGCAACATAGCAGTCAGAAAAAAAGCAACGCCTGCAGTTCCATCATAAAAGTTAGTCCCCAGTGCCTTTGCATAATTTTTGGGCATCCCATAAAAATCTTCGTTTGTATTGCCTATCCAGTTACAGCTTTTATTTGACCAAATCGCATCTCGGCAAATTGTACAAGCCAGGGTAAAAGCAGCCTGCAGATATTGCGTTTTTTTATTAACCATTCGCATCTTTTAATTGAACTTTGGGAAGGCGTAAGGATACTTTGAATTGGGGTTCAGGTATAAAGTTTCAAGGTCAGCATACTGGTGATGTTGCTCTATATTCATTTTTATCTCCTGCACCCAAAACTGTTTGCCAGCATTTTTATTTATGGCATTCATAATCCCCTGCGTAATCATCTTACTAATGTGGGTACCAAAACTTTCATCTATTTTCAATGGGTTTTCTGCAAACGCAATTCCTTTTGCCAATTGTTTTGTAAATAAAGGAATATCAGCCAGCAGATATTGCCGGACCGCTTCATGTATTTCGCCCAATAAAAAAAATACCATGTTGCTATAACGCTTTTCCAAGTAAAGCACCGCCACATCGCAGCGGGTATAGAAAAAAGGATGATTGACGCATTTAAAGCTAAAAGGCAGGCTGTACATATTTAGTATTTCGGTCACCGATTTTACCAGTTGCATAATGCCTGCAGCAGAAATATTAAAATACACCCTGACCAATTGATCGGTGTTATCTTCAGCAACGGTATTTCCAAAAGCGTAATAAAATCCGGCCTCCGGGTCTTTGTGTTCTTTGCGCACCAACAATCTTATTTGATGGTTGACAGCAGGAGCGTGACTAAAAATGCTATCGTTTAAAAATTCGCCGGCATACACATTTTTGGTATAGTTGCATTTTGTGGCCGTTATTATTCCCTGCGAATCAATTTGATCTACGCACCACCCTGCATCAAACCGTTCTAACGAGGTATTATAGTGCGAC
>JALYZZ010000011.1 GCA_030948675.1 Bacteroidota bacterium
GGCTGTTACAGTTAAAAGATCAATTGAAAAAAGAGGACCTTGTGGTGGTCATCTTTCCCGACCACGGTAGCCGCTATGTTGGTAAGGTTTACAACGATCAATGGATGATGGAGAGGGGATTTTTTGATGTAAAAACTTTCAAGGATATTGTTAGCACACGCACTACAAAAAGACTGGTAACAGTAGAGGCAAATCAAACAGTTGCTGATGCAGTAGACCTAATGAGAAAGTATGAAATAGAACACATCCCGGTAATGGCTGGAGAAGGGTTGATCGGAGCAGTAAGTGAAGGCGGATTATTTCAAAAAATATTTACCAACCCAGAAATTAAAACAGCAACAATTGCCGATGTGATAGAGCCTGCTTATCCCGTAGTTTCATTTGATACACCGGTTGAAAGGCTGGGTGGATTGATCACAAAAGGCAATGGCGCAGTAATGGCAAAAGACGATAGCGGACATCTGCATATCGTTACCAAGTACGATGTTATTCATAGCCTGGCAAAGTAGAAAACATTTGTAAGAAGACTGTTGCAAAAGTCAGCAACATTGATGAACTAAAAATGTACAGGTAGTCTGTACATTTTTAGTTTAATGCTGAATCAGTAACTTGATTATTTCTGAAGAATAACTTTGTACTTTGTTGTTGTGTGGTATTTCTCTCCTGGTTTTAAAATGGTAGAAGGAAAGTTAGGTCTGTTAGGAGAATCAGGAAAGTGTTGTGTCTCTAAACATAAAGCAGCATGTTTTTGAATAGGTGTACCGAAACTGGTTTTGATGGTACCATCGAGGAAATTACCTGAATAAAATTGGAGCCCCGGCTCTGTGGTATACACTTCAAGCTTTCTGCCTGAGGTTCCTTCTGTTAATTCTGCCACCTTATCCATAGAGCCCATTTTATGATTAAGCACCCAATTGTGATCGTATCCACCTGGTACAGCACTGATGCGCTCACCGATGGTATGGGGCTCTGTAAAATCAAACGGAGTTCCTTTAACTGGTTTCAATTCTCCGGTAGGTATGAGGGTTGTGTCAACCGGAGTGTATCTGTCCGCATCAATTTTTAGAGAATGACCGAGTATAGTATTTTTAAGGTCACCGGTAAGGTTCCAATAAGTATGATTGGTAAGGTTTACAGGCGTTGCCTTATCGGTCTCAGCATTGTAGTCTATGGTTAGTTCATCATCATCAGACAAACTAAACTTTACTGAAACTTTTAAGTTTCCGGGGTAACCTTCTTCACCGTCTTTGCTTAAATAGTTTAGGGTAAGCGAAGGAGTTGCAGTATCTATTGCCGCCGCATCCCACACAACTTTGTCAAAACCTTTTAAGCCGCCATGTAAGCTGTTTTGACCATTATTAGTCGCTAATGTATAAGTTTTGCCATCGAGTGTAAATTTGCCTTTTGCTATCCTGTTTCCGTACCGACCTACAGTTGCTCCAAAATAAGGCAGCCTGGGTAAATAGGCCGATAAGTCTTCAAAGCCTACCACAATGCTGGTATTTGCACCAGTTTTTGTAGGGGTAACAAACGAAGTGATCGTGCCGCCATAATTGGTAATTTTTACGTGTACGCCTTTGCTGTTGCTAAGCGTATACAAAAACACTTTTTTCCCATCAGTTTCGCCCCAGTCAGATTGTTGAATACCTGCTTTTGACACTTTTGAAGAGTCGGAAACCTCCTTTGATTCCGCACTTTCATTATTGTTGCCATTGCCGCACGAACCAAAAACTCCTGCCATTAAAATACCCAAAGCTGAATTGACCACAATTTTTTTCATTTTATTTATTTATAATTAAATCATCATTACTGTTGCAGCATTTTGCAATCGGTTTATTTACAGTAATTTCTGCGCTAAAGTTAATTAAGTTAGTATCAAGTTTATGAAGTCGATAGAATTTTTAATCCAATCAACGCCACTGATATTAACCTTGCTGGGAAGATGGCATCAACCTAAATTTCTGAAAAGTTTAAACGTTTTGATTAGTAATTCGCCAGGAAGTATTGATTGAACTTTAGCTGAGGAACCCCCTCCTTTTTACTCATTTAATCAAGTTAAATCAAATTGACTTTTTGCCATCGTCTATGTCCTTTACATATTTAGAAGCTGAGTATACTACAATTGGAGTGTTGCGCAGCAGCTCAGGAAATGGCGCTTTTCTTTTTACCAACTGTAGAAGAAATGTATACAAGGAAAAATTTTAGCAGCAATTTATCCTAAGTAGTAATTGATTCGGCAACCCAGGCAAAATCTACTGGCACTGTTTTTTAAAGTACGTATTAACAACAAAAACAATTATTATGAACTCAGTATCAAAAGTATTATTAGGCGCCCTTGCAGGAGCAGCAGCAGGAGCGCTTGTAGCAGCATTATTTGCTACCGAAGAGGGAGATGAGGTAAGAAGAAAGGTAGTTGAGGGCGGTAAAGACTTAACAAATAATCTAAAAGAAAAACTAAGCGATGCAACAGACAACCTAAAAGAAAAGCTAGGGGATGTAACATCTAATGTTAAAGACGCGCTGTCAGACAGCTATGAAAACGTAAAACAAACCGCAAGCGACTTCGTAGGGCAAGGCGTAGACAAGGCAAAAAGCGTAGCAGGTAATTTTAAATAGATTAAGAAGTACTGCGGCAATTATTTGAAGTACCAACAAAGTCTACACTTTCGTTGGTACTTCTTTTCTATTCGAGGTATTGGGCAAATAGC
Organism: Bacteroidota bacterium; assembly: GCA_030948675.1. Lineage (GTDB taxonomy): Bacteria > Bacteroidota > Bacteroidia > Chitinophagales > Chitinophagaceae > Segetibacter. The sequence goes on from JALYZZ010000011.1 coordinate 2,709, forward strand.
TGCGTTCCGAATGGCAATAACGGTTATCGGTGAACAGTACATCTATTTTGGATTGGAAATCTTAGCCCATCTTAATTCAAGAAGGTTCAATGCATTAGTTCTTATCCCAGATACGTTTTTGTGTACAAGGTGAATGACCATGTCGTAAAACAAGGGAACAACCGGAGCGTAGTTGATAACGATTTGATCCATTTGCCGGTATAAACTGTACCGGATGGTGTCGTTGTCTTCAACAAGAGATTTATTGTACAAAGCGTCAAAAGCAGGATTATTGTATCGTGTGTAGTTTGGCGGCGCTGGATTTTTACTATAAAACATTGACATATAATTTTCTGCATCAGGATAATCCGCGATCCAGCTTCCCCTAAAAAAGGGAGCTTTAGATTTAGCAGTCTGCTCCAGCAACAGACTTTTCTGAATTACTTCTACCTGCACTTTTATGCCAATTTCTTCTAATTGTTTTGCTACAAAACTACCAATATCTGCATAATTTGGAATGGTTAGCAGCGTTACTGCCGGAAGACCGTTTCCATTTTCAAAACCGGCCTCCCGCAATAAGCGCCTTGCCTTTGAAGGGTCGTATTGATAACCTTTTACAATTTCTGCATTTCTAGAAGGCAACCCGGCAGGCACAAAACCGCCTTCGGCAGCAATACCTATAGAGTTACGCATATACATGATTAGCTTTTTTCTGTTTATAGCGCTATTAATAGCCTGTCGAACCGCTTTTACCTGAAAGGGAGTATTTTTCACAACAGGGTTATTATCATCGACCAGAATGCCGAGGTATTCGGTGTTTAAATACGCATGTTTATCAAGCACTACTTTTTGCTGCCAGTCTTTTCTTAATTCACCCGCTTTTGTCAATACTTCGTCTTTGAATGATGCATCAACGTCATTAATAAAACTTAACTGACCTTGCTGAAATGCTAAAAACTCCGTTGCCCTGCTATCTAAGAAAGAGATTTTTACAGCATCTAAATAAGGCAAGGGCTTTCCTTGATCATCTTTCTCAAAATAACGAAGGTTTTTATGCAATACCAGCGCCTGACCTTCCTCCCAAAACTGAAATTGAAAAGGCCCTGTACCACACGGATGGCTTCTAAAATCTTTTCCATATTTTTCAACCACTTCCTTTGGGATAACGCTGCAATAGGGCATTGTTAAAATGCCTAAAATAGGGTGAAAAGGACGGATAAGCTTTAATTGAAAAGTAGAGTCATCAACTGCGGTAAATGCATTAGTACTATTGACCCTGTTATTAAAAATCCAGGCACCGCTGCTGGCAGTTGCCTTGTTCATAATCCTACCCAGGCTATAGGCTATGTCTGCCGCTTTCATCCTTCTGCCCTTGCCATTGGCAAATGCCGGGTTGTCATGAAACCATACATCGTTTCTTAGGTGGAAAGTATATAAAAGTTTGTCGTCACTAACCTGCCAGCTTCTGGCAAGAGATGGAACAATGTTAAGACTACTATCTGTCTGGACTAAAGTATTATAAAGCTGGTGACTCGTCCAAATAGTTGCCTGGCTCTTGGCGAATGCGGGATCTAAGGTAGCAACGCCCTCAGTAAGGTTAAATGAAAATACTTGCCTATTGTCGCTGTTATCACCTGTACACCCGGATAACAAAATAACGATCAGTAACAAGACCATGGTGCAACAAGAGCAGAATTTAAAAAGCATCGAGTTTGAGTTCTTTATTTGACCACACTTTTTATTACAAATAGTTTCATTAAAAGTAGCTGCATCAAAATACACAATTGGTAAAACTAAGTTATGTTGATTTACTACAGGTGTCTAA
>JALYZZ010000021.1 GCA_030948675.1 Bacteroidota bacterium
CACCTCCGCCAGGCCGCTGGCACTCCGCGTGCGGCTACCGTTGAACACCAGTGCCTCCAGGTTCTCACTTCGCAAAGCACTAATCTTTTGCTCGCCTATTACCCAGCGAATGCTGTCAATAATATTACTCTTGCCACAACCATTTGGACCAATAATGCCGGTGATACCTTCATCAAAATTCAACACGGTTTTATCGGCAAATGATTTAAAACCTTTTATCTCTAAGCTCTTTAATCTCACTTCACTGTTTTTATTATTCGATTAGGTAATGTGCTACGATCTGAAACATGCCGACTGCAGTAACACTCATTAAATTTTTTGGACACACGCAGAAGGCATGTTATTAACTTAAACAAGTGCGACTTCTTTCGTCTGCGAACATACGGCAAAAGCACTAAAGCAGCTATCAGTGGGAGAATGATGTGAATAGGGTGTGGATAGACTGGAATTGTTACGGGAAAACAACAACGGCTACGGGAAGAAGACGTTTATAACCTGGATCGTTTGTAGCTGCAGTGCTAAGGTTATGAATGCAAATTTGATGAAAAAGTTAGCGGATGTGAAACTAGTACCAGCAAACAAAGAAAGTTATACCACCCACATTATTGCTGCTACCAGTACTTCATCTACAGCTTCCTTTTGTTTTAGCAGCGCTATTTACATACTGGTGTGCAAACATTGGGCTTTTAGAAAACCTCTCCCAGATTAACGAAGAAGCCGCCGGATCCGTTTTTACCAAAGCCATAATCTAAGGCCAGATTAGTACGCGACGATTTGTTTAATTTAAGTCTGACACCCAAACCATACCCGGCGAACACCCGGCTATACTCTTGAGACAAATCGCTCGAAAAATTCTGCACGTTAAAAAACATGACGCCTCCTAAAAAACCGTTATGGGTAAGGCCAAACCGGTACTCACTTTCAAAATACAGCATCTTTCTGCCCCTGAAACGGCCTTGAATGTAACCGCGACCGGTATTGTAATTATCATCCCAGCCTGTGCTGGGCAGTAATAAGTACGGTGGAGTACCATTAACATTTAACCAATCGAGCATCCAAAATGCGAGGACATTTTTTGAACTCACAGGAAAATGCAGGTATGTTCTCGCATCAATTTTTAAATCTTCTGATGTGCTGTCGCTTCCCAACACCTTTAGATTAGACCGATAGGTGATAGAATAGTAAGTACCCTGCTGTGGATTTATCTGGTTGAGACGAGTGTCGTACAGGAAGCGAAAAATTGGCCCTGAGGCTGTTTCTGAAGCACCCAGTTCTTTTGTTATTTGATTGTTGACATTTCTCGAGACTTTATCCAATGCCCTTATAGCCCAAAAGTGATCGTAAAAAAACCCCATCCCCAAATAAATATTTTCAGACACGGCTCGCATTACCGTTTGGTGAATCTTTATACTGGAAAAGTTAATTGTAACCCCTTTATTAGGGTCTGTATGCCCCCCCAGGCCATAAATTGAAGATGGGTAGCTGATAAACCGAAGCTCGGTAATGAAATTGTAGTCGTTACCCTTCGACCAAATGTTAGCCTGAAAGGGAATAATAGTTTGGTTGTATTGAGAATAAGTAAAACTGGTACTTACGCTCGATAACTTACCAGCCGGCAAAGTATCACTATAATAAGCCATGTTAGTGCTGATAGCACCTGCCCATCCGGTTTGTAGTGTATATCCTGCGGCGGGCACAACCGAGAAATGCCTGCGAGTGTCCCTGCGTTGCTCGGCAGGATTCTGTATAGGCGCGTTTGGCCAAAAAATCTTGTGCGCAACATCTCCCAGATCCCTTTCCTGTACATGGTTGCTCCCATTGCCATGGCGGGTGTAAGGAAGTGGTGCAGCAGACAACTTTATCGAGTCACTTTCTATTTTAGCAGAATCATTGGAAGATTGGGAGTAACATTGAAAGGCGGCTAAAACAGAAAAAATAATGAAGACAAATTTGAGGATGTTGTGTTTCAAGGTGTCTGGTTGGATTAGCTGATAATAAGTAAGGATTTCTACAATAAAAGAATAAAATAAAGGCCGGTAAAAATACTATATGTAATTGATAATTACCTCTGCACAAAGCCGGTGAACAACTTTTATAAATAACCCCTGCAAAGACTAAAAGTTCACGAATTCTTTGTGCAACCATTTTTTAAATTACGTTACTATATACGATTTCCGGATAATACAACTGTTGGCCTTGGTTTTCTGGATATTTTAGTTGTACAAATCAGATATTCTTTTACACAAAAAATTTTGCAACCAGGGACACCGAGATAGACGACCGCACACCCAAAACGCATCACCGGGTTTGTTGATGAGGTGCATTTCAAAATTATGTTCTATACGACATAGAGTTTTATCACTTTTTCGTCTTTTAAAAGATGCGCTATAAACCGCACATGCCTCTTTTCTGATCCTTCCACATTCCACGACACTTCTACCTTGATACCGTCTTTTGTGATGATGCGCCCTTTTTGAATGTGAGGTTATATTCTTCAAATAAAACTTTATAGCTCTGTTACGAGCTGTTGCTTGATGAAGTTGTAATGCTATATCTTTTCGACCCTGTTATTTTATCCGTCTTCATTTCCAGGCTTCCTAAAAGTGGGGAGAAATAAGTGTAATAGATGAAGATATCGCAACAAAAAGATATTGCCGTTGTAGCTACCTGCAGATTTACTTTTTAACTCCCTTTCTGCACCACTTAATCCGCCGATGATGATTACCATTTCAAAACGAAGCACCAAAACATTGATAGATGCCATAATAAGCTTTTAAGTAGATGTGGAAACGAATGAAACAGTCTTACGCTTAATTTTCGATACTTATGTCAATGAAAAGTATCCCTGTTTATAATCCTTTAGAAACTGGTTGTAATCTGCCTGCGCCTGTTGTACATAGCTGCCTGCATAATTAATTATTGGAGGTTGCCAGTCAGCACTTTCTCCAAACTTTATTAGTTCGTCAGCAATGGCTGACCCTTGCCTGCCTACAGTTCTAAGCTGGGCCGAGGCAGTAAGCAGTGCCATATCTTCTATAACGCAACCAATGTCTTTGTGCCTTTTTAAAAGGGAAGTAAAATCGATTTTATCTTCGGCGGGCTGTAGTTCCTGGATAACAAAAGAAGATCCATTAAATGCTGTAGTGCCTAATAAAGCTGCACTCGCGTACTGCGTTCTATACTGTATAGCTACCTCTCTTTCCGCTTCAGATCTCCACTCGGGTTGAATTATTTTTGTGTAGGCCATTACCGAAGACACCCTTGATTCTTTCATATCAAGGAGTACAAAATCCTTTTTCTTTTGCAGAAGAAAAACATATCGTTGCACTCCCAAACTTCCCGTTCCTGCTACTCTAAAAGCTACATCTTCCACCTTATACTGATGCAAATGCTTATTTTGAAGAGCCAGCCATTCGGTCATATGCTGTATCAACTGC
>JALYZZ010000029.1 GCA_030948675.1 Bacteroidota bacterium
GATCATGGTACCGCTTTTGACATTTCTGGAAAAGGCATCGCAGATGCATCTTCTTTTGTCGCTGCCATTTTCGAATGTATTGAAATTATTAATCAACGTGCGATGTACGAAGAGAACCACAAAAACCCGCTGCGCCGGATCAGCGCACGAGTATTTGCAAATGTGGTAGATGAACGTATAACCGAGGAATAGATTGTTCACTGTTCTTCCATTGATGATTGGCACGAACGAAAGCACAGCATTCAAAATATCTTACTGTATTCGCTTTTTATAGCAACCGTCTTTATCGCTCCATCGGCTGTTTTTCATGGCATCATCGTTGTGTCACACCCTTGTACAATTATTTAAAAAGTCATCTATGCCTTCAATTTCAAATGACCTTATTTCGATAAACATTGCTACTAAAGGCGCAGAACTGCAAAGCCTCTTTCATCATCAACATCAGATAGAATATATGTGGGGCGGCGACCCAGCTATATGGGGCAAGCATAGCCCGGTGCTGTTTCCAATTGTTGGTGAATTGAAAAACAAAACATACTACTACAACGGCAACCTATACCCCCTTAGCCGCCATGGCTTTGCCCGCGAAATGGAGTTTGTTGTGACTGAGCAAACCGATTGTTCTATTACTTTTTCATTACGGTCAGATGAGGAAACAGCAAAAAAATATCCCTTTCAATTTATTTTTTCTGTCAGGTACACACTTATTGATAGCAGTGTAAAAATTACGCTCATCGTTGAAAATACCGGCACAGATGTCATGCTTTTTTCAGTAGGCGCACATCCGGCTTTTAAAGTGCCGATAGTGGATGAAACGGCGTATGAAGACTATCAACTGGTTTTTAATGAAAAAGAAACCACCGGAAGATGGCCTATTTCGCCCGATGGTCTGATTGAAACTAAGAGCCTCCCTTTGTTAAACAATGAAAGCATTTTACCTCTTAACAAAGACTTGTTTACCGCTGATGCCATCGTTTTAAAACACCTGCGATCAACTTCTGTATCCATTACAAGCCCTAAAACCTCTCGCGGGTTAAAAGTCGATTTTACCGGATTTCCCTTTCTTGGTATCTGGGAAACAAAAGGAGGCGATTTTGTGTGCATAGAACCGTGGTGCGGCATAGCAGATAGTGTAAATGCATCAGGCGAGTTAAAAGAAAAAGAAGGAATAAACACGTTGCAGCCATCAGCTAAGTTTGAGGCTTCTTACACCATCGATGTTTTCTAAAAAGCCATAGGTTTTGCAGGCACTTAGTTAGCATAAGGCAACCTTCTAAAACAACAGCTTAATTAATGCGTTTCTTACAAACAATTTTAGCTTTGTGAACCTCTAATAATATTAATAGCAAATGAGTTTTAAAAAATTGGTATGCCTGGTAGCGTCCATTTTTGTTGTGCTACACGCTTCTACACAAGAAAAAAAAACCGGTGTGATTAGTGGTGTTGTAAAAGATGCGCGCACAAAGTCTCCCTTAAATGAAGCTGTAGTTACATTGAGCTCAAATGCTTTTAAAGGTCAAAAATTTGCGCTTACAGACTCGACAGGCATGTATAAAGTCTCTAACTTACCTGCCGGATATTACATGGTTTCGTTTGAGATGGAGGGTTATCAGAAATTCGTGCAGGATAGCATACAACTGCACGAAGGAATGTCTTTAGGCGTTAGCTTTCAAATGGTAAAAGAGCCAAAGGCCGGACGAAACAAGAATAGTACTGGTTATCCTGCAACCAGTAATGACAACCCATAATATGATTTAATTCTTCATAAACGCCCACTTCCACATTTCTTTCCAACTAGCTTTTTTGCCATACATCAAAATTCCGGTTCTGTAGATCTTAGCACTTATCCAGGTAGTCAATAAGAACCCTACTACCAGCAACAGCATACTAACTATCAATTGCCAATAAGGAACGGTTCCGGGAACACCAAATGGAATTCTTGCCATCATAACAATAGGCGAGCAAAAAGGAATAAGACTCGCCCAGGTAGCCAGGCTGCCCGAGGGATTTGTAATGGCATTGATCATTATAATAATGGAAACAATAATGGGCATGGTAATAGGCAGTTGAAGACTTTGTGCGTCTTGCGCGTCTTCGTTTACCGTACTTCCAACGGCAGCAAACAAAGACGCATAAAACAGGTAACCAAACAGGAAGTAAAACAGGAAGCATCCTATAATTAAAACCCAGTTCGCCTGCCCAAGCGTATTTGTAAAATCAGCAAAACCATTAGAAGCGCCGGCAGCAATTTTCATACCTCCATTTGGCATTTGCTGGCTTGCCTCCTGCGCCTGCTGCAGCGTTTCGTGAGGCAGAAAAGCAGTGGCGGCAGTTGTTAATCCTATAAGAAGTATAATCCAGATAAGAAACTGAGTTAAGCCTACTGCGCCTATTCCGATGATTTTTCCAATCATTAGTTGAAACGGTTTTACCGACGATACAATTACTTCTGCAATACGGTTTGTTTTTTCTTCCGTTACCCCGCGCATAACCATAGTGCCGTATATAAGCAAGGTAATGTATATGAGAAAACCGCTACCATACCCTATGCCATAAGCGAGCCCGCTGTTACCTTTTTTAACCGATGAACCTTCCTGGTAGGTTTGATCGATTTTCGCTGAACCAGCTTTTTTTCGCTCAGCCTCCAGCTCTTTTACGTCTACATTATATTTCGACTTCAATAACTGATTTTCCAGTGTTTCATTTATTTTATCTTCAAGCTGCCCTTGTGCTACCAGTCCGAATTGCTTTTTAGAAATGAGCTTATAGCCGTCGCTACTTCCACCAGGGGTGTATAAGACTGCGGTATATCCTTTCGCT
>JALYZZ010000047.1 GCA_030948675.1 Bacteroidota bacterium
GCCTTATGCCACTCATTACGATTGGTTTCTTTGCTTCCATAAAGAGGGCGAAGATAAGGAATGGTGTATGCAATTTAAAGATCGATCCATTTGCAGATCGGCAGCCGTAACTTTTTTTCCTGGTACATTCTTTTGCAACTCTTTGTTACTCCTGGTTTTGTTGCTGCTTACGCATCACCTCATTCATATTGCAATCTTGTATTTTCTATATCCTTTTCAGAGAATAATTTTACATCTCTAACCAGGAAAAGCCACTTCAAATTGTTGATTCTAAAAAGTTAATTGCAAGTGGAGACAATTTGCTGAAATTGAACGTAAAAAAACAGAAATGATAAAACTGGAATATTTTTCGAAAGAAGATTTTAAGCAGTTGATAGAATGGATGAACAGCGAACATTTGATTACAAACTGGGCAGGCTCGCTCTTCAAATATCCACTCACCGAAGACAGCCTTGACTGGTATGTGGAAGACACTAATAACATTGATACTTCAGACGCTTTTATCTATAAAGCAGTTGATACAAAAATGGGCAAAACCGTGGGACATATTTCGTTGGGCAGCGTTAGCGAAAAAAACAGGGCGGCAAGAATTAGTCGCGTGTTGGTAGGCAGTACTGCCGAAAGAGGTAAAGGCTATTGCTCAGGCATGATCAATGCGATTTTAAAGATTGGGTTTGAAGAATTAAAACTGCACCGGATAAGCCTTGGTGTGTATGACTTTAATACCTCCGCCATTCGCTGTTATGAAAGATGTGGTTTTGTAAAAGAAGGAGTAATGCGCGATGTCTTAAGATACCAGGACGATACTTACTGGAGCCTGATAGAAATGGGAATATTGGAAGATGAATGGAGGGAGTTGCACAGGAAAAAAAAGCTGGATCAGGCAGCAGGGTCATAAACCCCAATATTAGAGATTTGGCAAATAATGAGCAAGCACCAGATGCCAGCGTACACACATGATCCGCCTTTAGTTGATCCTTTTTTTCCCCGAAATCATAAATATTCCTTTAATCGTGGTTGTCTATCTTTACACCTACTAAAGTAAGAATTGTTATGTTGAAAGTTGGTGTATTTGGAACAGGACATTTAGGGAAGTTTCATTTGAATAACTGGAAAGAAATTGAAGGCGTAAAACTGGTTGGCTTTTATGAACCAGTAGAGGAGACGGCTAAAGAAGTTATTGAAAAATTCGGTCTGAAAAGATATACAGATGTTGATAAATTTATAGATGTGTGCGATGCAATTGACGTCGTTGCCCCTACCAATCACCATTTTTATTTGTGCGAAAAGGCTATTAGAAAAGGAAAACACGTATTTGTAGAAAAACCGCTTGCACATACCATTAATGAAGGAAGATTACTGGTAAATATGGCCAGGGAGGCTAATATAAAAATGCAGGTGGGCCACGTAGAGCGATTTAACCCCGCATTCCTCGCATTGAAAGACATGAGGCTAAACCCGATGTTTATTGAAGTGCACCGCCTTGCACAATTCAATCCGCGAGGCACTGAGGTAAGCGTGATCCTCGACCTGATGATCCATGATATTGACATTATTTTAAATATTGTAGACAGCGACGTAAAAAACATATTAGCCAGCGGAGTTGCCGTAATGACTGACACCCCTGACATTGCTAACGTACGTATAGAATTTAACAATGGCTGCGTTGCAAACCTAACCAGCAGCCGTATTAGTATGAAGAAAATGCGGAAAATGCGCATGTTTCAAAAAGACAGTTATATAGGTGTTGACTTTCTGGATAAAAAAACAGAAGTCATAAAATTAAAACAGCCGGAAGACGGCAATGTGTTTGCATTTGACATAGAAACACCTAATGGCAAAAAAACAATTGCAGTTGCAAATCCGCAGGTAAAAGATACCAATGCTATCAAACTCGAGCTTGAATCTTTTGTTGACTCGATTATAAATAATAAACCAACTGTTGTAAGCGAAATTGACGGCTTTCTGGCCATGGAGGTTGCCCATCAGATATTAGAGAAAATCAGCCACAACCGCAATTTGAGGTAACCTCATTGCCAGATGAGATCGTACAAATCCCCACATATTTATTCATACATTTTAAGTGACCTGTTTGCTTCTACAGCAGCATGGTGGATTTTTACCTGTTATCGACGCAATCTCTTGCATGAGGCGCAAACAGGCTTGCTGGACATGACACGTGACAGGTTCTTCAATACCTCCCTCGTTGCTATCCCGATTGCGTGGGCTTGTTTTTTTCTTCTTACCGGCTTTTACAGGGAACCGTTGTATAAACGGTCAAGACTAAATGAGCTTACTGCTGCCTTTATTGCATGCCTCATAGGTTGTCTTCTCCTTTTTTTCCTTATCATTCTAAATGATCATGCGCCATCCTATACCTACTTCTATAAAACCTTCTTTTTGTTCTTTGCATTGCAGTTTGGCCTTACATCAACAAGCAGGTTCTTTATTTTAGCAAAAATTAAATCTGATCTTTTGACGGGAAGATTAAGGG
>JALYZZ010000127.1 GCA_030948675.1 Bacteroidota bacterium
AGCCTTTCACCCACATCACCTCAGTTTGATTGCCCGTCAGAGGGTCTTTTGCCATTGCTTTACAAGAGGTGTTTCCACCGCCATAATTTGTAAGACGCAAATCAGCACCAAGCAGATTAGAACGATAGATAAGTAATCCAACTTCATCACCTGCAAGCTCAGCAGCTTTCGCATCATCCCACAGATAGCTTACATGTTTAAAACTGCTGGCGCTTACTCCAGACTGGTTAGAAATACTATTGGATTGTGTATTCATAAAAGTATTTTTAGTTTAAGAAGATTGTCAAATATTTATAAAGTGTACAAGGGTGCTGACGCAAAGATGATGATATGAAAAGCAAAAGTCGGATACTAAAAATTTATTTAAGTGAATTTCCGTATCCAACCACCAATACTGATAAAATAATAGTTGCTATACCGGCGATGACTGTTCTAAATGTTTTTTTGGTTACGCCTTTCCATTCTTTTAATGCAATTCCCCAAAAGTTAGCAACCAATATAATAAACGCCATATGTAGAATCCATGAACTTGCACCGTTGCCTAATTTACTTTCGCCCATTCCATAAAAGAAGAATTGCAGAAACCAGGTCAAGCCGGCGAGGGCAGCAAAAGAATAATTCTTCAGCAAAGGTGTCTTTTGATTTGTATAATCGCCAAAGGATTTATTGCGTGCATTCAACATCATACACCAGATAAAGTTAGTTGTAAGTCCGCCCCAAAGTATAACTACATAAGTGACATTATTTTGAAACAAGAATTCTCCCTGCGCGGGATGTATTGCTTTCCATAACTGGTTTGCTTTGTTTGCCATATCTTTTCCTGCATCTATACCAAAAGCAAAACATGCGCTCAATACACCGGATACAATAGAAACGAATAGTCCTAATCCAAATTTGTACTCTTTATTTTCCTCCTCGGTACGCCCGGCTGACAGGTCCCGTTCTTTCATAATGCCTGCTTTGCCACAAATAGCAATACCTAAGATACAAACAACCACCCCCAGCAGCACAACCTGGCCCCAGGTATTAGTGATCATATCAGTAAAAGAATCTTTATCGGCTTTTGGAAAAAAGTTATAATAAATAGATGGAACGAGCGCACCGAAAACCGAACATAAACCAAGTATGATGGAACTGCCCAAGGCGACACCAAGATAACGAACGCCGAGGCCATAAGTAAGGCCACCGATGCCCCACAGCAAACCAAAAAAGTAGGTAGCCCCCAAAATAGAACTGCTTGAATTACTGATGATTTGAGTAAAACCGGGGATGGTAAGCCAGGCAGCAAGAGGAGGTACAATTAACCATGAAAACAGACCACCAACAATCCAGTAGCTTTCCCAATGCCATCCTTTTACTTTTTTATAAGGTATGTAAAAACTTCCGGAGGCAAAACCGCCGATAAAATGAAAGATAACACCAAGAATTACCTGCATGTATAAATTTTTCGTATAGCAATCAACCTGATAATAAAACTATTGTCACAGACGTACACATCCATCATGCACTATCATGCTTATTTAAAAACGTTGAAGAAAGTTACCGCCAAGCACACATCTAATTAGTGCCCGGCGGCACACTTCAAACAACTTTTTTGTAGCATACTTTTATACCTTGTACTCTGCGTGTACGAACGTAATTGTTTCTTTTAAAACGCGTTTCTTGGATCCGATTTTGGCTTCAACTCATATTCTTTGGGAGGCGTAGCGCCAAGCAGGTTTTTCACGAAATAATCCCAGCGTCTGCGAGTCATATAATATGAATATTCTGCGTACCCATGCCGGCTATTTGGAAAGATGACCAGGTCGTAATCTTTGTTTGCTTTGTTTAAAGCCTCCACTACGAGCAAAGTGTTATAAGGAGGTACGTTGTCATCCATCATACCGTGCGCCAACATCAATTTTCCTTTGAGGTTACCAGCGTAATTTTGATTTGCCTGTGCCTCGTAATTTGATTTGCCGTCTGCACCTACCGTTAACAACCCTATATACCGTTCGCCCCAATCGTCTTCGTAATTTCTGTTTTCATGATTGCCTGATTCAGAAATGCCGACTTTAAAAAATTCAGGAAAACGAAACATTGCAGCCGCAGCCGCGTAGCCGCCGCCTGAATGCCCCCAGATACCGGCTTTATCAATATCTATATAAGGATATTTTGCTGCCAGTTGTTTCATTCCTGTAATCTGGTCAGGCAATGTATTTTCGGCCATATTTCCATAGCACAAATCATGAAAACTCTTTGATCGCAAGGGATTACAAGTTCCTTCAATTGCTACGACGACAAAACCGAGTTCAGCAAGGGCCTGGTTGTCGCCCATTGCAACCTCAAACGACCAGCTACGCACGCTACCGCCTTGCGGACCGGGATAGATATAGTTAATGATTGGGTATTTTTTTTGAGGGTCAAGATTGGTTGGAGTAAACATTAAACCAAATAAATCCGTTTGTCCATCCTTTGCCTTTACTACTATTGGCGTGGGGGGTTTCCAACCGGTTGCTGTTAACCGCGAAATGTCGGCTTTTTCGAGGTTCGCAATTAGTTTTCCATCAGTATTGCGCAACACTATTACCGGCGGCACATCCTGTTTTGAATACTTGTCAATAAAATACCGGCCAGAAGGTGATAGGGTTACCTGGTGATTTCCATCTTCCGGCGTTAGAAGAGTAAGCCCTTTGCCATCGAACCTTACTTTGTAAAAGTGCGAAAAATACGGGTTACGTCCTTGTTCTCTTCCATCAGCGAGAAAATATAGTACCCTGTTCTTTTCATCTACCTTAAGTAATTTAGTGACGGTCCAATCGCCTTTTGTAACCTGATTTTTAAGTTTACCACTTGTGGCATCATATAAATAAAGGTGTCCCCAGTTGTCACGTTCAGAGTACCAAATAAATTCATTAGAAGCTGCAAGAAAGCGCCAGTTACTACTTCCCTGCCCGGACTCAAATTGGGTTGCCATACTCTCCTGAAAAACCTCGCGAAGGGTACCTGTAGCTGCATCTGCGATGTACATGGTTTCCTGTTTATGATCGCGGGAAGTAGAAACAAAAGCCAATTGAGAGGCATCACTATTCCATTCCACATCGCCAAATTCATTGCCTGCACACGATATGTCATCGCATAGCGTTCCTCTATGTGGATCAGGAGGAAGTTTAAGGCGAATGACTTTAGCGCTATTTACCTCAACGATTACGCGCTGAATAGTAATGATATCTTTATCGCCGGGAAGCGGGTATTTCCAGGCCTCCAACCTTGGTTTTCCCACATTGGTTGAAACCAGATACATGTCGGTTGCGTTTCGCTGATCCTGCTGATAGGTAGCAATTTTTCTGGAATCTGGTGACCATGCTATGATTGCGGCGTCACTTTTTTTCCAACCGGCATTACCAGTGGCATAACCAAAATCTTTTATTCCGTCTGTGGTTAACTGGGTTTCTTTGTTAGTTGCTACGTCCCGAACCCACAAATTATAATTACGAATGAAAGCGCTTAATCTGCCATCAGGAGATACAACTGGACTGGTTATTCGAACGCTTCTTGCGTTATTGGGCAGAGGAGCAGTATCGTCTGCAGAAAGGACATTTGTATCAGGACTGTATCTCCAGTTTTTCCCAGCGGCAAAGAATGCAATGGTCTTGCCATCAGCTAAATAAGTAAATCTATAAAACGGAAGGTGAGTGCCTTCGTACTTCTTACCTGAAACCGAAGAAAGTACGGCAGCCAGCTTTTGTTGGTCAAAAGCAGGAACTGTTGTACCATGTGAAGGATCAACAAGCACAAACTCACTGCCGTCTGCAGTTAACACCCGGTACCAAAAACGATCGTTGTTCAACCAATTTGGCTCTACCGAAGCATGATCGATTAAAGCGCTTGTATTATAACCCATCATTTTCTCAGCTTGCTGATAGTCTGAGGCAGTTAGAATAGTGCTATTAGTCTGTTGAGCAAAACCGGTGATAGCGGTAGAAAAGAATAAAATAAGGACAAAGTAAACTGAACGAAAGGACACCTGCATATCGCAATATTATTTTTGAAAAGTTAGCTTTCAATTTAATACTGAAAGTAACAATATTAATAAATATCAGCCCTTATTTTCAATATCCTGTAAATGTCGGTAGTAGCGAGATAAAAGACCTGAGCAGTAACTGGTGAAAAAACACCAACACAAATTAGTAATGTTATGGCAAGCCATAATACGATGATCACTCGGTAAAATTGGAAAAACAACCTGTAGAAAGTACTACCTTTTATTATACAGCCTTGGGGCAGTGTTTAACATCGGAAACTGCCGCTGGTGCCAATAAGGATAGGCAGGAAAAACGTCGCTGACTTTATCAAGCTTTTTTACTTGTTCTACGGTTAAATTCCACCCTACAGCGCCAAGGTTTTGCTGTAATTGTTCTTCGTTTCTGGCACCGACAATAATATTAGCAATGGTGGGGCGTTGCAGCAGCCAGTTAAGTGATACCTGTGCGATCGATTTGCCCGTTTCCTCAGATACCTCATCCAGTACGTCAACTATCTTATACAGTCTTTCCTGATCAATGGTGTCTCCTGGTACGGGGCTTCCTCCCTGCACTACTCTTGCATTTTCTGGTGCCGGCCGGTCGCGCCTGTACTTGCCGCTCAACATGCCACTTGCAAGCGGGCTCCACACTATTGTACCAATGTTTTGATCGATACCCAGCGGCATTAGTTCCCATTCAAAATCGCGGTTTACCAGAGAATAGT
>JALYZZ010000143.1 GCA_030948675.1 Bacteroidota bacterium
TGGCGGTACTGGCCAGGCTTTTAAATCCCGCTGCATTTGGAGTTGTTAGTATCAGCACGTTAATAATTGCCTTCTTTAATATTTTTACTAATCTTGGCTTCTCTAATTCCATCATCTACAAACAGGAACAGGATCGCAAAGTGTTGTCAACACTTTACTTTCTAAATCTCATTCTGGGTGTTGTCATCTTCATAGCCATTTACTTTAGTGCCCCACTTATAATTGCTTACTATCACGAAGCTAAACTTGGCTGCGTTATCAAAATTTCATCCACTTATTTTCTTATCGTTTACTTTGGCCAGATATATTATTTTTTATTAGAAAAAGAATTGCAGTTTAAATATGTGGCGGCCGTAGAAATAACAGGCGCCGTAATCGGCACTACTGTAACCATCACACTTGCTTATTCCGGCATGGAAGAGCTTTCTCTCATCTATGGTCAAATCTGCATGCAACTGGTGCGAACAGTATTGCAGATATTGCTGGGGCGAAAGTATTTTGTGCCTAAACTTTATTTCAACCTCGATTCTATTAAAGAACATCTGCATTTTGGGCTCTATAATGTGGCAGATGGCTTCATTGGTTTTATACAATCAAATGCAGACAACATAATAATAGGCGGGGTCTTAGGCGTTAAAATGCTTGGGTATTATACTATCGCCATTCAGCTCGCCGTATTTCCGATTACTAAATTAAACCCAATCGTTTTACAGGTTACCTATCCGCTCTTGGCCAGGATGAAGGATAACCTTTTGGGTTTAAAGAATTCTTACGTTAAAATACTTGACTTCCTATCGTATATTAATCTGCCGCTTTTAGTAGGGCTGTTCATCACAGCCGATAGTGTTGTTCCTTTATTTTATGGACCCGGTTGGGGACAGACCATAGAGCTGATAAAAATATTTGTATTTATAAGCTTTTTCAGTTGCCTGAGTCATCCACTCTATACCTTGGCCTTCACCCGCGGACAGCCGAAGCTTTTGTTTTATTTAAACCTCGCTACACTTGCTGTAAAGCTGCCTTTATTGTATGTTTTTTCAAAATACTGGGGCGTCATGGGTATTGCATCAGCGTTTCTGTTAGCCACTTTTGTAAATCTTATTCTTAATTTCTGTATCGTTCAACATCTTATTGGCAACTTTTTTAAAGCGTTTCTTACCAACCTGCTTAAGCCAATTTTTTTCTGTTTGTTGATGACAGCTATTATTTACGCCTACAAATTTTTTATTGGTTATTCGGGCATCATAAATACAATAACCCAGGTGTGTATCGGAGGCATTATTTACGGCGTACTAACGCTGCTGTATAAAATCTCATTTTCTGAGATTAAAGCACTAAAAAAGGCCATTTAAATAACCATCAAAAAAAAGCGGCGTACAAAGCCAGCACAGAGAATAATGCAACGCTTAATTTTAAAATCCTTATATGCCTTTGTGCTTATTAAGTATCCGCGGATGCGCAATGATTTAAGATATTTTGTCAGGGATAATTATTTCTGCCGCTTAAACCAAATCAGGTTTTTATTGAAGGATTATTTTATTAAAGAGCAATACAAGGAGATTGATTACCAGGGGGAGTTTGACCAGGAGCTACGCTACGTCTTACCTTTTGCCTACTGGCACCATCTAAACGGAACCCTTAAAAAAACAGTCTCGTGCAAGCATACCAGGGAGCTATATTTTTTTAGCAGCAATCATGAAGAAAGATATGCCGAGCGCATCTGGGAGGCTGGTTATGAATATTACGGCGTTCCCAATATGACTCACAGTAATTCATTTAGCTATCAAAAATGGACAAGAGTTCCTTTGAAAAAACATTATAAAAATAGCCAGTTTATTTACGATAAGCCAGTTTTGATCATTGCAAACAAGTACAATATCGAGTGGGGCAAACCACCTATAAATTATCTTGATATAGACTCGCTTGATAAAATCATTTCCAGGTATAAGCATAAATACCAGGTTATTTATAACAGGCCTTTATCCGCCCAGATAGTAACAGATAACAGCGAAGTGCTTGATCTAAGCGAGCATTCGTGGCTTCGGCAAAAGCACCCCGAAGTGCTACTAATGAATGATTTGTTTGCCAGCTATCAATCGGAGGTGAGCAGTTTTAATCACCTGCAGTTGATGGTATATGCTAATTGCAGCCGGTTTATTTCCATGCATGGCGGCACTGCTGCACTTGCAAGTTACTTTGGTGGAAAAAATATAATCCTTTCGCATCCTTCAGCAGGAATGGAACATCATTTCAATGAATATAAAACGATTTTTCCTGCATTGTCGGGCGCTACCATTCTACATGCAAAAACGCGCGACGAAGTATTGAAGTATATGGACGAATTATATTAATAAAGACTGCCTGTAGACAAAGGCTGGCATTTAAGTAAGTATGATCATTACAAAAATTACAAGCGGATTAGGAAACCAGCTTTTTCAATATGCTGCGGCAAAGAGCCTCTCTTTGAAACATAACACCTCATTATTTTTTGACTTAAGCTATTACGACACTACTTACGAAACCGATACCCCACGTAGTTTTAAACTACATCACTTTAATATTGATTATAAAAATTTAGACACCTCGCCACTTGTCTATTTTTCTAAAGCCACAAAATTATTTCGTAATAGAAGTTGTAAGCCTTTTTTTTCAAGAGTAAAAGAGAAGCACTTCCACTATGATGATCAGGTGGTGCATGCGACGGGTGCCTGTATAACACTGGAGGGCTTTTGGCAATCAGAGAAATATTTTGCGCAGCATACTGAGGCAATAAGAAACGAACTGACTTTTAAAAGTGTTGCAAATTCAGAATTAGCGATATATAAACAGCAGATGTTGAACACACAAAATCCTATATCAATACATATCAGGCGTGGCGACTACGTTAGCCATCCTGAGTTTAGCAAAAGCTTTGGTTTTGTCGGCCTGGAGTACTATGACCGCGCGGTTGCCTACGTAAAAAGCAAAGTTCAAAATCCTGCTTTTTTTGTTTTTACCGATGACAAAGACTGGGTTAAAAGCTGCTTCCATCTAACCGACAAAAATGTGTTTGTTGAAACGAATGGTGAAGACAGTGATGTAACAGAATTGCAACTAATGAGCTTATGCACCCATCATATTATTGCTAACAGTTCTTTTAGCTGGTGGGGAGCATGGTTAAATAACAGTAAAAGCAAAATAGTCATTGCTCCTGCAAGCTGGTATAAGAATAAGACTGATTGGAACACTAAAGATTTGATTCCGCCTTCGTGGGTAACAGTTTAAAGGAAATACAGCAAGTACCGTTTATGTTTAGAGACTACGATATAATAATACTTTCATCATCTCGCTGGGATGATAATCTTTCGTCTTCCGCTTTAAGTCTGGCAAAAGAATTTTCAAAATCTAACAGGGTCTTTTATATAGACCATCCTT
>JALYZZ010000155.1 GCA_030948675.1 Bacteroidota bacterium
GCCTTACTTTAATCAGCGCGTGAACAAGGCGTTGGAGTTGTATATGAACAACTCTGCGAACGGTAAAACTTCGTCAATAGCTGCTGACGTCATTCCTGCAGCGTACTATTCCCAGATCTCCCATTTATTTGTATGCCGTGGTGAGCATATTTGGGGCAACTTTGACGAGATGTCAAACCAGCTCGAATTCCATACCGAACCCGGAACTACAAACGAAGATCTTCTTGACAACGCCGTTGAAAAAACATTGGCAAATGGTGGAGAAGTGTTCTTGCTGGAAAAAGAAAGAATGCCGGTAGAAACACAACTTGCGGCGGTTATGAGGTACTAACGATCCATCTTTATAGAAAGATTCGTTGTAAAACGTCGTTGTTTGCATCAAAAATTTTGGGTAAAATAAAACGCAGCATCTGGTCAGGTGCTGCGTTTTTATTTTATACTTTTTTAGCTGTCATCATCATTGGCCTCCATTCTCCTGACTATCATTCCAGCAATGCTTCTCCATCTCCGAATGTACCGTTTTTCATGTCTTCATAAGCCTGCATTATTTCTTCTCTTGTGTTCATTACAAAGGGCCCATAGGCAAAAAAAGGTTGGTTTAAAGGAGTGGCAAAGCCAAACAATATAATAGCGTCTGCTGTGGCCTTCATTTCGATAGTAAGTCCGTCGTGATTGAATTCAACGAGGTGATGTATACTAGCAAAGTCTCCGTTTACTTTTATTTCTCCCTTCACTATGTATAGAAGAACATTTTGCTCTTTGGGTATTTGAATTGTGTATTTTCCTCCTTCTTTAAAATAAATAAAAGACAGATGGATGTCTGTCAGCGGTTCAAAAGGGCCTTTTGTTCCGTTCCACGTTCCTGAAACGATGTGCGCTTCTACTTTCCCATTGTCTAGTTCAGCTACCGGTATGCCATCTTTCTGCAAACCAACATATTTTGGTTCAACCATTTTATATTTAGCGGGAAGATTAACCCATAGCTGCAATATTTCAAGAGGTCCACCAAGCGCTTTAAACGCAGGAGATGAAACTTCTGCGTGAATTAAACCTTTTCCGGCAGTCATCCATTGTACCCCGCCTTCTTTAATAACGCTTACGACGCCTGTTGTGTCTTTATGTGTCAGGTCTCCTTCCAAAATAAAAGTAACGGTTTCAAAGCCGCGATGCGGATGAGGTCCAAACGGTAAGCCGCCATTACGTGGATGGTAATCCTGCTTACCATGATGATTCAAAAAAATGAAAGGGTCTAACAGGTTCATTGGCACTGAATGAGTCGGCATTGAGCGGTAGGTGATCAGGTCCGCAATTGGTTCGTAGACGGCTTTATGTTGTGCTTTGATTGTTCTCATATCTGCAGGTTTGTATAATGTCTTTATGAAATTGTCAATTGTACGCTGGTAGCAATAAAACAAGCAGTTAAAATTAGTGAAAGTAGATTTTATAAGTGATAAGGAAAAATGGTGGGGATGTGCTTCGGCCAGGCCTGCAAATTGTATTATAAATGCTGCTTTCGGTACTGTTACTAATAATGCTTTGCTAAAGTGTTGGCCAACATTGACAGATAAGCATGCTATAATTTATAAAATATGAGATTAACTATAATATCATTATCGGCTATTCTTTTTTGTGGTTTCATATCGTGTACGGCTTCCCGGATTTCGACAGATCTTTATCAGCAGCAATGGGTGCATGGAACGGAAAATTGTAAGGAGGATACTTCGCCCCCAATACAGGTAGTGCGCATTAATAATAACACCTGGATGTTGCGCGAGAACAAGTGTGTGCATTATGAGGCTCCTTTCATGTTTCTTTTTTTAGGCGATAAAAAAGCTTTGTTGATGGACACAGGTGCAACAGAAGATGAGGGCCGGTTTCCGTTGGCATATACAGTTATGAAAATTCTTACAGAATGGCGGAAAAGGGTAGATTACCAGGTTGAACTAGTAGTGGCTCATACGCATAGTCATGGTGACCATGTAACAGGTGATGTACAATTTAAAAACCGGCCAAATGTTAGCATTGTGGGTTTAAAGGTGGATGATATAAAATCTTTTTTTACAATAGCTGATTGGCCTGTAGCAGAAGGCTTTTTCAATTTGGGTAACAGGTCTCTTGAAATTATCCCTATCCCGGGTCATCACAAAACCTCTATTGCTGTTTACGACGCTGAAACAAGAATTTTACTATCAGGCGATACATTTTATCCTGGGCGATTGTATGTCGACGATTGGCAATCTTTCAAATCCAGCATCCAACGACTTGTAGACTTTACCCGGAAACATAAGACCATTTATATATTAGGAAATCATATCGAAATGACTGATAGCCCCGGAGTGGATTATCCTGTTGGTACTACCTATCAGCCTCACGAACATGCACTGCCATTGAAAGTGAAAGATCTAAAGCGACTGAATGCAGTGCTAACAAGACTCGGAGACACCCCGAAACGTGAAGTTCTTAAAGACTTTATTATCTATCCGAAGTAGTGTAATTGACGCACGAGCATTTTATAAAGCAGGGCGTAAGACAGGCTCGCACTATTACACCAACTTAAATATTCTGACCCGGGCAGTAGCAATTGCTTTTGCGCGGGAGGGTGCCGACCTGCTGATTTCTTATTTCAATGAACACGAAGACGCAAAAGAGACTGCGAAGTACGTGGAGGAAGAGGGTCGAAAGGCTTTTTTGGTACCAGGCGATATTCAAATCGAAGCGCACTGCCAACAAATAGTGGATAAAGCACTGCAGGAATTTTGCCAAACTTTTTAAAACCATCACAAGGCAGCGCTGTTTTAATTGAAAAACATTTGTCTGCTTATATTTATGATATTTGAAGTAATAACGTTTAAAAGTAGAACTAAATGAGAATTGCTACCGTGCTTTTTGCTCCTCTTATGATTTTTTTTGTCGGTTGTAGCAACAATGCTACTCCCAAAAGCCAGCCCGATCTTTTAGCTAAAAACATTGATAGCACTGTAAAGCCTTCCGACGATTTTTTTGCATTTGCAGAAGGTACGTGGCTAAAGAATACGCCAATACCTGAAGAAGAAAGCTCGTGGGGAATAGGTAACCTTGTGCAGGAAGAAATCTACAACAGGCTTAGAAAGATTAACGAAGATGCCACTAGCAAGAGTTCAGCAAAAGGGGTAGAGCAAAAGATTGGCGATTTTTGGTACAGCGGAATGGATACTTTGTCTTTGGAGAAACAAGGTTTGCAACCATTAAAGGCGGATTTGGCTGCAATAAATTCTATTCAATCTATAAAAGATTTGCTGATTATAGCGGCTGATTTTCACAACAAGGGAATAGATGTGTTGTTTAATGATTATATAGCGCAGGATGATAAAAACAGCGAGCTATACGCGTACGAAATGAGCCAGGGTGGAATAGGGATGCCTAATCGTGATTATTATTTTAATGCTGATGAGCGAACAGAAGGTGTTAGAAAAGCATACAAAGCATATTTGCTACAAACATTTATGCAACTGGCGGACGATAGTATTGCGGCAGTTAAACATGCAAAGGGAGTGTATGATTTAGAGACGAGGCTGGCTAAATCAAGTCGTAAACTGGCGGACCTTAGAGATCCTTACAAGAATTATAATAAAATGGACATTAATGCATTAAACCATTTGTCGTCCAATATCGACTGGCTTACTTATTTTAAAAATATAAAAGCCGATAAGATCGATTCTGTTATTGTCGGTCAGCCTGAATTTTATACAACTCTAAGTCACGAGGTGCAGGCGACATCATTAGACGATTGGAAGAACTACCTGCGCTTTCATCTTGTTGAAAACAGTGCGTCGTTTTTAGATAAAAAAACCTACCAGTATTTCTTTAATTATCGTAAAAGCTTAACTGGTGCCGCTGTACCCAGGCCAAGATGGAAGAGAATTTTAGATGCAGAGGAAGGTGCAATGGGGGAGGCTTTGGGGCAAATTTTTGTAAAGGAATATTTTAACGATGATGCAAAAAAACGATATGCTGACTTGGTTGAGAATATTAGGGAGGCCTATAAAGCGAGAATAAAAAAATTAACCTGGATGAGTGACAGCACTAAGCAGAAGGCCATTTATAAGTTAAATAAAATTACCAAGAAAGTAGGTTACCCCGATAAGTGGAAGGACTTTAGCAAATTAATAATAGACAGAGGCCCTTTTGTGCTAAACATGGAAAGAGCCAGCATTTGGTGGCATAACTATATGATAAACAAGCTTGGTAAACCTGTGGATCGCGACGAGTGGAATATGACCCCACAAACCTGGAACGCCTACTACAATCCCAGTAACAATGAGGTTGTGTTACCGGCGGGCATCTTTGCTGTTCCCGGCATGAAAGATGCCGATCTTGACGATGCTTTTGTCTATGGTTATGCCGGCGCATCAACTATAGGCCACGAGATCACCCACGGGTTCGACGACCAGGGCAGGCAGTATGATGAAAAAGGAAACCTGCATGACTGGTGGGCACCTGCTGATGCAAAGCAGTTTAAGGAACGCGCCCAAAAGATCATTAAGCAATACAGCGAGTTTAACCCGGTTGATACTTTGCACATTAATGGAGATGCTACACAAGGGGAAAACATTGCTGATCTCGGTGGTGTGCTGCTTGGATTAGATGCATTTAAAAAAACGGATGCTTTTAAAAATGGTAAAAAAATAGCCGGACTAACACCGTTGCAGCGTTATTTTCTTGGTTATTCGTATAGCTGGATGTTTAAGGAGCGCAAAGAAAAACTAGCCAACCAGGTAATGACAGATGTACATTCGCCGGCAAAGGAGAGAGTAAACGGACCATTGGTAAATGTGCCCGATTTTTATCACGCATTTGATATAAAGCCCGGGAGCAAAATGTACAGGGCGGATAGTTTAAGGGTAAATATCTGGTAGAGAACTAAAGCAGCATTAATGAATACTTAGCGAATAGCTGTAAATAGAAAATAAAGTTTCTTTTACCAGTTAAAATGCTATTCATGCTGATTTAATTGAGTTATCTGCCGTTTGGCAAAATCATTAAACTCTTTTTCAACATCGGCTGTTACGTATCCCTCAATTTCTTTCTGGTACAATTTATTGTTGTGCTGATCAATGGTAATAAGGCCGTCTTTAATAATCACGTTCTTAATGTCATTCCAATGCAACACTTTTCTGGGGAGACTATTAAAAGAAATTTCGTTTTCAGAAAACCCTATTTCTGCAGGAAATTTTACCTGCTTTTCAAGTAATCCTGCAACCACGTAAAGAACTGCCATCCACACATTTCTTTGTGGTCCCAACACCCAACCCAAACCACATACAAACAAACCTAACCTAAAGAAAGCTTCTCCCTTTTTACTTTTCTTAATAAGGGTATAAGCCCAAAACAGCAAGACTGCTGCTGCAATAATTAAGTAAACTACACCTGTTTTAAAATGATAGTAATAAAAGTAGCCAAAGGTTACCAGGGCAAAAACGTACATCAACTGGCTGATCTGGTCGGCCATCTTGTAGTCTTGTTTCTTAAGGGTGATGAGGTAATCGTATACCATTAACTATTGCTCTTAACTAACAAATTGCAAAGCCTAAAAAGAATTCTGCCGGCAATATTTGCATCAAGACCGCCTTCGCCTACTCCAACTTCAACTAAGTCGAAACCAACTAGTTTTTTGCCGCTTTCCACCACTTTTTTAAACAGGTAATTTATTTGCTCTGCCTCAAACCCCCCGGCAACAGGTGTACCGGTGTTAGGGCAGAGTTTTGGATCAAGCCCATCAATATCAAAACTTATATACACTTTTTCAGGAAGCATTTCTACTATTTCGTCAACGATCGTTTTCCAGGTAGCACCCTCATATTGTCGCTCCTTAATGCTCTTGTCGAAGTAGGTTACGATGCGTCCTGCATTCTCCATCACATATTGGTTCTCATCTTCCGAATAATCTCTTACACCTACCTGTACAAGCTTTTTCAATTGCGGGATCTCCTGCAATGCGTTGTACATAATAGAGGCGTGACTGTATTTAAAGTCTTCGTAAGAAATGCGAAGGTCGCAATGCGCGTCAATTTGCAGTATTCCAAAATCGCCATACCGTTCGGCAATGGCTTTGTAGTATCCCAGGGGGGTACTATGGTCGCCGCCAACCAAACCCACTAATTTCCCACTTTCAAGCAAAGCTTTGGTTTGATCGTACACCCAGCTATTCAAAAAAAGACTTCCCTCGTTTATTTCCTTAAGGCTTTTGCACATAAACTTGTTAGCCTGCACATCATCGCCTTTTGAAATATAATCGATGTATAATTCAGCTTCTTTTCTTAAATAGTCACTTTTTAATAAAACCTTTCTGTCAATAGGTTTCATATAAAATCCATTTTTCCAGCCATCTGCTACGTCAGGATCAAAAAGATCAACCTGTAAACTGGCTTTAAAAATCTGGTCGGCTGCTCGTGATGTTCCGGCTCCAAAGCTTACCGTCACTTCCCATGGAATAGGTAATAAAACAACCCTTGCTTCTTCTTCTGAAAAAGGCAATCCAAAAATATTGTTGTTGGGATTGCCAGCCTGATTAGGATCAAATTGAGATAGATCTGCCATATTATTTTTTAAACGCGGTGCAAGTTAGCCCATTTCAACTTTATGCATAAACTTGCCTTACCACAGCTATAAATCTTAACATTAACGGAATTGCTTTCCCGCTTATTTCATACTTAATTTTATTATTACGAAAAACAGGAACCATGGCAATGGTGAGCGTAGA
>JALYZZ010000350.1 GCA_030948675.1 Bacteroidota bacterium
GACCACATCCATCCAGATATTTTGCGTCAGATAATTTTCATGAATTCCGATTACGCAATATTTCTGCAGAAATCCATCTTCCTCAGCATATGAAAAAGCGTTGCCACTATGCCTTCCCTCCAAAGGCCTAAAATCTGCATGGGCGTCCAAATTGATGCAATTGATGGAGGCTAAGGGCAAATGTCCTGCTTTGTAAAGCCCTTTTGCGGCGCCTTTTATTAGCGGGTACGCGTTATTATGTCCGCCCCCAATGGCAATGGGAATTTTGTTGTACTGCGTTATCAATTTTACAAGCGGCTCAACTGCTTCATCGACCTGGTTGACCGCATGTCGGTACGCATCTACTTTTTCATCGAAATTGTGCGCATTGGTTTCTATTAGTACTTCTATTTCTGTAAAGTCAAATTTACCAAGTAGCAAAATATCACTTCCTTCTAAAAAATCATTGCTTTGAATATTTACAAAAGACGATAAAAACGAACTCCATGCAGTGCCTGCTCCGCCAACACCACAATTTGCTTTTACGCCAATATCTTCCGGAATGCCAAAAATCACGAATCGTGCTTTCGATTCTTTCAGTGACTCTTCAAGGTCACCCGTATGTGATAATACCTGTACACGCTCACCTACTTTTGTTTCGAAACGCCGCACTTTAGTAACAGATAGAATATCTTGCTTATTGAAAAATTTGAAATAGTTCATAAGGTTGTTCTGGTTTTTGCCTCGTTTCTGGTCTTTTGTTCTCAAATCCGCTCACGTTTCTCAAGAAGTAAATGTATTAATTTTATAACATCTTACGGGTTTTAAAACTCGAAAAACAGGAATGAGTGTTAAAAATATAAACCGATAAGACGGGCCAAAACGAAGACAAAAAGTGATAGTAGCGTAAAAGAGTTTACAGCAAATCTCCTAACAATCACGTCTTACGCAGGTAGTAACAAGAAGATTGCGCGCAGGCTACTAACAGCAGTTTTTTAAGCTGGCAATTAAAAAAAGTATCTGGCATTGAATAAGTTAGGCGCAAACAAAAATGCCAGTCTAGATTTAGATGACCATATCTATAATGGAACTGGCAAGCGTACAATTGCGTTGAATAACTCTACACCTTATTTGCGATAGATGTTACCTTATCTGTCCTCTTATTTTACCCGAAGGCTTAAGAGCAGAAGTTGCGGTAACATAGGTGCTATTATTTAAAAGAGTAGCGCTGATTGAGGCACTAATCGGTGTTTTTTTACCGATACCAAACTCTCCTGCGTTGGATACGAGGTTTAATATCGCCGGCCCGTTGGCAGACGGAACACCTTGGTTGATGGTTGCAGTTGTGACCGGATCAGCAGGGTCGTCTTTATTAACTACAACTTTACTGTATAAGATATTATCTGAAGTAAGTCTTAGAAAAGCCGTACCCGTTGTATTGGTAGGCACCGATGGAACTACTGAGGCTCCTGTTAAAGCAACATTTTTTGAAAATACAATATTTGAATTTAATTGACCACGCACCAGTCCGTTCGGCGCTCTGCCCGACGTTATTGTTACGTACTTCTGAACGTTGTTGTTTAGCAACTGATCGATAATAGCGGCGCGTAACCCTGTTACACTACCGCTGCCGTAAGAACTACCCTGTCGGAGGGTCAAATTCACTAACACAGGTCCATCGGTAACCGGATCTCCCAAGCGAATTTCTGCACCAACAATTCTGTCACCCGCAGCAGTATCACCGTGAATGTCGTAAGTAAGACTGCTGTCAGCTAATAAGAGCATATGAAAAACCGCCGTTGCTTCCCCTCCTGAGAGCACATAATTGAGATTAGAAGATGACACAGTAAAGTTCCATTCTTTTACAACCTCTACATTATTGCTATAGTCATTTTTCTTATTACAGGCAGCGGTAACTACCAGGCAGCCAATAATGCCAAAAACAGCGGAAACTTTCATTTTCATAGAATGGGTGAGTTTGGACATATTGACACCGTTTAGAGTAAAAAAGTTGCCTACATCAAAAATACAGGCCACTGCTTATCCTAATCCTATTCGCTTGCTAATTTCAGCATCAATTTTATCAAACAGATGCTGAGGTTTGTAAACACGCCAGTTGGGGATGTTTAATAACTCTATATAGTAGTTCAGCTTCTTCTTTTTAAAATCATACTGCGTTTGTTCAGGCATGTTTAAAGCAACAATCCAACCTGCTTCATCGGTAACTTCTTCAAACCATTCTTCATAATAATCTTTATCCCCACTATGAAAGTTTAATACGTTTTCGGTTATCAGAATAAACTTGGTAATGTGTTCCAAAAACATGTCATCGATCACATCCCGCTTCAGCGTCATAATATCATTTTCGATTGCGTCATTCCACTCTCCTATAAGTTCTATTATCGCGAAATTTTCACTGTAATCCGCGTACAGTACCTTCAGGTATAATGTCTTACTTCCAAACTCATCCCATTGAGGGTGAATGTAATAATTATAAACAGACTGAGAATATTCAAACTCACTATATGTACGGCCAAAAAAAGGAGACCTTTCGTCTTCTTCTGCAGCGTACATATGCCTCCAGTTAAAATACGGTTCTATATTGTGCATAATTCTTATCCTGTCTTTCTTAATACAAAAGTTTACTCCCTTTCTTATAAAAACAACTATTTATAAGAAAAATAAAACAAAAAAAGGGCCGTTTTTGACGACCCTTTTTTTAGCTAAAATAATTATAGTTAGTGGACCACTACTTCCTGGTTGAATGAAGCAGCACCGAGACTACCGACTAGTTTTACATAATAGGTTCCACTGCCTATAGTACTTGGAAGCACAACATGTTCGACCTGACCTTTCAAGGCTATAATTACAGATTTTGATAAAACTGTTCGGCCAGATGCATCAGCCAGTACCATGTTGTATTTTCCTGCAGGCACGTGGTTAAACTGAAGATTAAAGAATTTTTCAGTAGCCGGATTTGGAAACACGCTTAAGGCTGTATTTTCTTTGACATCATTGAAAAATAAATTAGGAGTGCCTCTTTTTTGATAAAGCAAGTTACTGTTTGCCAAATCAGAACTATTAAATACTGCTGTACCGGTTTTCTGTATTGGTGTAGCTTCTAAAGTTGCAATGTTGACCTGGTAATAATTATCAGTAACGGTAGCACTGCTAATAATCAAATGACCGTCATCGCTTACTACGGCCCCGTTGCTTGTAAATTGCTCAGGCACGCCCTTTATCTGTCCGAGATAATCAGCAACTCGGGTTTTTGGATTGATCCTAAACATATGATGCCGATAAGTAACCAGATATAAATTACCATACGCATCACCTACCACATCGCCTCCCCAACTCGTTGCCTGGTCATGAATGCTTATTTTACCATTTTTACTGCCATCAACCAAAGCACCGAGATTAGTCACTTTTGATTGGTCATCGGTAGAAAAACGAACAAAGCCGTTACCGTCATTTGATATTGCATATCCAAAGCCATCAGATGCAAATGACATACGGGTAACCACGTTTGCCTCCTTATTTTTTACGCCGGTATTAAAGGCCGGATTGTTGTCAACAACAACATTCAGATCTTTTGAGTTGAGATCAAAATACTGCAAGGCATCGCCATGCATATTAGTAAAATACAGCCTGTTATGCAAGGCATCATACGCTGCTGCTGCAACGCCGGAACCTGTGGCGGCAAGAGGCGTTAAATTTGGTTTTAACTCAGTTCCAATAGCACTCTTATAATTAACAACTTTATTGACTGAAGGATCATAAATCGTTCTCAATACTTCGCCCGTGGTCAGATCAATTTCACGTATAACATTCCAGTTATAGTTACCCTTTGTAGCAGCAGTAACAGCGAAAGCTGTATTTTTTTGAGCATCTGCCTGAGAGGAAAATATGAGTGCTGCAATAGAAAAAATAGGTATAAATCTTTTGTTCATACGATTTGTTTTATCTGCCAAAGCTACAACTATATAGATATTGCAGTAAAAATGTGAAGAACTATTCCCGCGCTTCTACGGCTTTTTTTACACTTCCATTTTTTAAAAGCAGTTGCTTAGCTTGTTCATAGTCTGTTAATTTCAATTGTTCCATTACCATTTTTACCCCACGATCTACCAATTTAGCATTTGACAATTGCATATTTACCATACGATTGTCTTCCACCCGGCCTAATTGTATCATCACAGCGGTTGAAATCATGTTTAAAACAAGTTTTTGAGCCGTTCCACTTTTCATACGCGTGCTGCCTGTAACAAACTCAGGCCCTACCACTACTTCTATTGGAAAGTCAGACACATCAGCAACAGGACTATTTGGGTTACAAACAATGCAACCGGTCCTTATCCCGTTTTTTCTGCATTCGGCTAACGCACCAATGACATAAGGGGTAGCCCCACTGGCGGCCAGTCCAACGACCACATCTTTTTCGCTTACAAAATGTTTTTGCAGCTCATTCCAACCAGCGTCGGCATCATCCTCTGCAAACTCTACTGCCTGTGTGATAGCTTTTTCTCCGCCTGCAATTAATGCAATAACCAACCCGTGAGGCACGCCGAAAGTAGGTGGACATTCACTTGCATCAACAATCGCAAGTCTGCCACTCGTACCTGCTCCTACATAAAACAATCTTCCGCCTGCAAGCATCCGGTCGGCAGTGCAAATTACCAGTTTTTCAATTTGTAGTATCGCCTTTCGTACCGCCTCTGCAACCGTCTTATCTTCTTTATTTATATCACTCAAAATTTCTTTTACCGGCATTTTTTCCAGGTGCCGGTAGGATGACGGTTGTTCTGTTACTTTTATAAACTCTGACATAATTTTAATTCTCCTGCGCTTTTATTAGCTCGTTTAATCGTCTAACAATACCCAATAATACTACCATTTCCATGTTAAAGAAGCGCCTGGTCTAAATGATAATTTACTAAACCCTCCATAGGCGCTTTTAATATTTTGCCTAATTCAAGTTGATAACTATTGCAGAGTTCCTTTAAGACATCTTTAAAAGCAAATGCAACCCCACCAGCAAAGTTGACCTGTGAAGTCCATGTTTCTCCATACTTATTTAAATGATTAAAGAAAAAATCGTTTAGGCCATCTTCGAGGATGTTCTCTACCATGTAATGCCCGCGGTTTTCAGATAAAAAAATTGCAAACCCAGCCAGGTATCGGTTAGGAAACGGCTTCTGATACACGTTTTCAAGAATTTCGATATAGTTTGTTACAAACTTTGCATCGAATCTCGACCGCAGGTCTTCGTCAAACGTATTGTACAGGTAATATTGAATTACTTTTTTGCCGAGGTAAGCTCCACTACCTTCATCTCCCAAAACATATCCAAGGCTTGCAATGTTTTTTTCTATTTGGATTCCATCATAATAGCATGAATTTGAGCCGGTTCCCAGAATACATGCAATCCCTTTTTCATTACCACACAATGACCGTGCAGCAGCCAGCAAATCGGTGTTTGCTGCAATGGATGCAGCAGGAAATACAGCTTTTAGAGCGTTGCAAATAATGGTGACATTCTTAGGATTGCCCAGGCCGGTGCCGTAGAAATTTACTTCATCCACCTCCTGGCCATTTAATTGGGGAAAAAGATCGTTTTTCAGCAGCTCAACTATTTGTGAGGCTGTAAGAAAGTACGGACTAATGCCAGTTGTAAAAACAGTTTGCTGCAGACCGTTACCAACAAGGCACCATTCACATTTTGTGGCCCCGCTGTCTGCAATTAATCGAATGGACATAAACTAAAATCTTTAACAGAAAATGAAATTGTTGGTGAACCGTTGAGATAACATTGATAAATTTTTATACTGTTCAGGCATTCAATTTTTATTGACTGGTTAATACAGCACGACATTTAATATTGGTAATGCTGAAGTATTTAAATTACAAAGAATTTGTCTCATTTAAAAAGTGTTTTCAAACTTGTATTGCCGCACAAATTGCGTTGTATTTTTTATCTGATCGTCTACGGGTGTATCTCCTTGATCTGAGAATTGCGACTTATAACTCAAAATTAAGTACTCCAACAAAAGCCCACTTTGTTTTAAATTTTTAAACTCAATTACGCTACTTAAATAATAATGAAGGTATTTCTGCTTTCCCGTCAATTGACTATGCCCTTTTTTGGGTTAGGTTATGCCAATTTAAAAGGTAGTCTTAGCGCCCTGTACCACGATCATTTTCGTGGTCGCCGCCCTTTGCCTGATGTTTTTTGCCTCTGAGTATATTTCTGAACTCCACCATTCCTTTGCACGCTCGATAGTTGGAAATTCCAACACAACAATTCTTTCCGGTTTCCACTCTCCTTCCAGCGTTTCTGTCTGTCCGCCCCTGACAACAAATCTTCCGTCATAAGCCGCTACTGCCTCCGGTGTTAGCTTTTTATAGTCCTCATATGCTACCAGGTTATGTATTGAAACTTCTACTATTACGAATGCTGCCATTGCAAATATTTTAGGTTGCTAAATTGCAAAAATACTTTCACTGGAACTGATATAAAAACATGGTCAAAAAATGAACGTTACCGCCATTGATAAGCCTTACCTTTTTGCCTATAGCTTCAGTATTACGCCCAATCCATTTTCCGTTGAGGCAAATTTTACTTTTTCAGCAAAATTGTACATCAATTTTCCATGATGAGTATGAAGGATGTACATAAGACCGTCAAATAGAAACAAGACACTTCCTTGTAGTACGATGCTTTGTCCATACCCTTTTAATTTCTCGCCGTTTTGTATAGTATTATGGGCTCTTTCTTGTAGATACAGCCCTCCTGCCACGTACACTGCGTCGAGTAAAGTATTGGCAAGAAAAATTTTTTCTATAGAAGTTTGGCGGTTTAGAGACTGCCTAAAAGTTAGCCCATCCTCCTTTTTAGAAGTGAAATAGCCAATGGTTGAAATACCGAAAGTAACCGCATTCCAAATCGCATTCATTCGATTAAAATAAACTGTTGACCCTCGTGTGCGAGATGCGGCGATGCTGCCATATAAAATGTTTGCTGCTGACCAGCCTCCAATCGCAAACATGCCCTTTTTGTTGATCTTTTGCCTATGCAGGTTAAAGTTATCAAGGTCTATCTGCTGTGGCAGTGCCGATTTAAATAACATCAATCCAGCGGCGAGCAGAAATGTCTTTTGCATAAAAGATGAACAAGCTTGACTTTAAAGAAGTTTTTTAGAACTTTAGCAACTGCCAAAAGTAATCGCCCAGGTACTAAGTGCGTTATCGCTCTAATTTAAAGTTAGGTTCTAAAGCAGGCTTCTTAGTTGTATTCGCTACTTTCCATCCGGTACGATACATCCAATCTGTCATTCTCTTTAATTTGGAATAATCTATCCTGCTGGCTTCATCCATAGGGGTATGATAATCGGGATGCAACAGGGTAGTGAAGAAAATAGCAGGATATCCTGCGCGTGCATAAGGCAGATGATCGCTTCTGAAATACCAGCCTTCTACATGTGTTGGTTTATCCCACAGTGTATCAAGTTTAAATTTAGGTCCTTCATTATTTGACTGCATTGCCATTGCTACCAGTTCGGAAGAATTTTTGTGCGGTGACTGAGCGCCAAGCAAAGCGGCACTATCAGGGGTGTTTCTACCAATCATGTCGCCGTTAAGTACAGCCACAATTGACTCTTTTGCAACAGTGGGATGTGATGCGTACCAACGTGACCCTAACAATCCGCGCTCTTCAGCCCCATGCCATACAAATAACGCAGACCGCCGGCCCGGATTAGCTTTGAAAGCCCTTGCAATTGCCAGCAGTGCTACGCTAACAGTTGCATTATCATCCGCTCCATTGTAGATGGAGTCTGTGCCATAGGGCATCCTAACCCCGTCATGATCCTGGTGGCCGCTAAACAGCACATATTCTTTTGACAATTCCTTATCCGTGCCTTCAATCTTTCCGATAATATTGACTGACGGATAATCGAAGCGATCAACATTTATAGTAGCATTTAATACGCTTCCGCTATTCTTTACCAGGTCAATATTACTGCCATGTAGCCAAAATACCGGGATCGTTTTAGGTGCCACGACATTTGGTCCGCCTTCAATATCGTATAGTCCGCGCTGCATTGCAGGTACTCCCTGGTTCCAGCTTTGTTCTCCCTGCGCGTCTGTAATAAACACTATGGCTGCAGCACCCCTGTTGATTAAGTCGTTCCTGAATTTATTTAAAATGTAACCCATGTATCGCCTCTCCCATAAAGACACTTTCAGATTTAGTCCTTCAGGCGAAGCCTGTATTGCCACTGCCTTACCTCGCACATCTGCCTTATCTAATTCGGCTTTTGATCCGTTGCCTGCAAATACTACCGGCGCTGATATTTTTGCAGGAGTAGTCGTTGCAACCAATACATTGTTCCAAAGTTGCAGCGAGTCGTTGCCTATAGCCACAGTTGAGCTGGCTGCTATGCGATTTCTTTTAAGAGAAAAAAATTGAAAATAAGTACCATCGTCTCCGGCAGGCTTAAGGCCTGCAGTGCGCAATTTGTTTGCCCACCACATAGATACTTTTAATTCGTCCAGGGTTCCTGCTTCTCTTCCCGCAAAATGATCGCTTGCCATTTCATAAAGGTCCTTTTTCAGATCGGCCTCTTTAATAGAAGACAATGCTGGTGGTGCAGTATTTCGATTTGTTTGCGCAGTGCCAATTGTACAAATTGTAATAAGTGCGGTGCAGAGAATTAATGGTACGTTCATTAGTCGTTTTTTATAGGTAAATGCACAGCAAAAGTATGGGCACAGTTTCGATAATCTAGTTTCTATAAAAGCCAGCTAAGCAAAAGGGTGTAGATCAGCAGACCGAACGAGGGCCAGGAAAAGACATAATTCTACGCATAGTTGTAGGCGGGGAAACATGACTCTAGTTCTTTTGCAACATGCAGTGTTAATCAATAGAAGCTTGCACTACTAAAAAGAAACATCATAAAACGATTAAGCTTCTATTTCAAATATTTATTAAACCAGGTAACAAAATTTTGCTCGTCTACTTCGATGTTTTTCCAACCATGTCCACCCCCATTTTTAATGATCAATTCGCTGGGAACATTTGCCTCTTTTAATCTTTTGATGATGCTTTCAGATTGTTGCAATGGAACTGTTTTATCAGCATCTCCGTGAATAATTAAGACAGGAGGATCGTCTGAAGAAACTTCATAAATAGGAGAAGTTTCCTTTACTTTTTGTGCGAACTTATTCGGATTAACAATACTCTGGTAAATACTGGCTGTATCGTTCCAATCTTTATAATCAAACGCTGAAGC
>JALYZZ010000171.1 GCA_030948675.1 Bacteroidota bacterium
TTATCGGGTTGATCGTAAAATCTGTAATTAGACCATTGCGTGCTCTCATACTCAAGTGCTATCAAGCTCTTGTCAATTTTATTTCCAACACGATCTACAATACTTGTATTTAAACTTATGCCAGCACTATAAGAAGCGGGAAGTTGTATTGTGCCACTAATATCTGGAGACATATAAACCGTGTCAATAGGAATTGTGGTTCCGTTAGTGCCATAAGTAAATGTTTCCCGGCTTATTGTTTGTTTAGCACTAAGCTTCTGTTTTAAATTTCCCGCGAGGCCAAGGCGCAAAGTAGTAGCCTTGTTTAAATCGATGTCGTACTGGATGCCTCCATTCAAAAAGGCACTTCCATAATTAGTGTTGGTAGCCGAAATCGTTTTGTAGGTATTGACACTATCAATAGGTATAGCTCTTGTATTGTTATTTTTATTGCCAAACATATAGCCGGTGTTTATTCCAATTCGCAGACCGCCCCACCTTTTACCAAGTCCTACAAATGCCTGGTATAAACCGCCATCGCCTTGGTATAAGTACATCAAACTGTCTTTACCCTGACTTGCTGTTCTCTTACTCTCCTCAATAGAATAACCTATTCTTGTTACCGGCTTTAAACCAAAAGCAAAACCCAGATTGTGTTTTTTACTAATGGGCATTCCGAGGGCTACATATGCGGGCTCAAGATTTACAGAATTATATTTTAAAACAGGATTTGTACTTTTTAAAGTGCGGCTATCTAATGTGATGCCAATGTCGTAGGTTACAATTTTCAGCTCGCTATAGCTGGCAGGGTTGGTGAAATTGACACTTTGACTATTTCCGTAAGTACTTCCAATGCCACCCATTCCGCGGGTGACAATATTTTGTCCGGGTAAAGATTCGCCAAGACCATAACGTGAAAAAGGAGAATTTTGCTGCCCAGTTGTGTATAGTGATCCTAATAAAAGAAAAACAATAAAGCTAAGTTTTGGATTCATGATTGTACTCACTAATTGCGTAAAGCCCTTTGTAAATTAAGGAAGGGTCTGCAAATATCTTATTTTTAAGCAGGGTGCCAAAAATGGCTATATCACCCCCGGTTAAATGCACGTTAAAGTTGGCAAACTTCTCCTTATACAAATCAATGATTCCATCTATTTCCCTGGCCATTCCTGCAATTACTCCACTCTGAATATTTGTCTTTGTATCGTATCCTAAAAGCGGGAAGTTCCAATCAGCTTCAATCAAAGGAAGTTTGGCTGTATAATATTGAAGTGACTTAAAACGCATCTCCATACCTGGCGAAATACTGCCGCCAACAAACTCATGATATTTGTTTACAAAGTTGTAAGTAATACAGGTGCCAAGCCCTATTACAAGATTATGCTGACGGGGAAACAGGTCAACCGCGGCAACAACCATAGCCAGGCGGTCTGCACCAATAGTATGCGGTTTGCCAACCGGCGAGCTGATGGGTAGCTTGCTTGAATACGACAGTTTATGAAAAGTCGTTTCTCTGCTAAGCACCTCTTCGACACCAACATTGTGTTCTATAACAGATGAAAGAATAGAACGCTGCGGTTGAAACCTTTTTAGCAGTTTTTCTATTGTTTCAACAGAATCATTTTCTAGTAAAACTTCTTCTGTGAAGTTTCGACCTGCAAAAACTGCACATTTTAACCGGGTATTTCCAAAATCAAAACATAAGGTGATCATAGCACAAGATTTCAACTTGCAAGTTAAAGGTTGCCATTTGCAGAAGGGGCAACATTAAACTTTAAACCAAAAACTCAGATATCAAAGTTGCCTGAAAGATTTTTAAAATGTCCGTTTAACTTGATGCGGTCTTTCAAAACCTCCATCTCATTTACTACCGGCAATACTTTCAGCAGGTGCCGTTTTAAATATTCCAGGCGCTGGTCTTCGCGCAGCAAACCGGCAAACTCGTACTCTTCCTCTAAAGACAAACCGATGTGATGGGCTACATCATAAGAAACCAATTCGTCATCCGGCTTTTTAAAATCCTTTTTAAGTTTTAGAAGCGCATGCAGGTCCTTAATCGCTTCCACCACTTTTCTTATCAGCAGCACTTTTTTAGTTTCTTCATTGGCAGGATAATTTACAATGGCTCCGCTATACATTTTATCAGGAATATTTTTTACCACTTCCAATATTCTAAATACTGATATGCCTTTGGTTTTTATATCTAATTTGCCATCTTCGTACACCTCTACAATCTCTTTTACCTCCACCAAAGTGCCGCGTTCACTTAGTCCGTTTTTTAATACGGTTGGTATCCCAAAAGGTTTCGCTTCTGCAAAGCAATCGGTTATCAACTGTTTGTATCGCGGCTCGAAAATATGCAGGTTTAAATCTTCGCCCGGAAACACGACGATACCCAGGGGAAATATTGGAATAAAATTAGTCATAAGATCATCTGTTGTTTAGTAAAGACTATTGAAAACGCTTAAAAGTTCACAGAGTTAAAAAAAATTTCGTTCTTTGATGGTATAAAAATAGTTAATGAAAATTTCAGGCTTCTCATATGTTAGAAACGGATTTGAATATGGGTATCCCTTTATTGAGGCTATTCAGTCTGTTTTGCCTGTATGTGATGAGTTTGTAATTGCTATTGGCGAATCTGCTGACGGCACGCGTGAAGCTGTTGCGAAACTTGATCCTGAAAAAATAAAAATAATTGATACGATATGGGATATGAGGCTGCGTGAAGGCGGAAAAGTTTTTGCACAGCAGGCTAATATTGCGCTCGATAATATAACTGGTGACTGGGCTTTTCATATTCAGGCCGACGAGGTTGTGCATCAAAATGATTTGCCTAAAATAGTCGCAGCAATTAAAGCTAATGACAGCGACAAACGGGTTGAAGGGCTTATCCAGCCATTCCTGCACTTTTGGGGAAGCTACCAATATATCCGCACTTCTCGCCGGGTACATAAATATGAAATCAGGATTTTCAGAAACAATCGATTAATAAGATCTTATGCCGACTCGCAGGGCTTTAGAAAGTACTCGAGTGCAGAGGCATACCAGCAGGGTGAAAAAGGAGAAAAATTGTTTGTAAAAAAGATCGAGGCACCGATTTATCATTACAACGGGGTAAGACCAGATTTGGTGCAAAAGAAGAAAATGCAAGCTTTCGACTTTTTGCACAATGCTGAAACCGAAGCTGTAGACTACCAGGGTTTTGATTACCAAAACGTAGACCGCGTCGAGATTTTTAAAGGAACGCACCCTGCAGTAATGAAAGAAAAGGTGGCGGCAGGTTTCAACAGTTTTGTATTTGATCCAAAGAAATCGGTCTGGAAAACGAAGGATAAAATAATGCAGCCGTTTGAAGATCTCCTTGGTTTTAAAATCGGGGAATATCGAAATTACAAGCTCATCAGGTGATGATAATATAGGTTGTTAATCTATTTTTTTGGATACCGGCATTGGCGCTTATTTCGTCTTCGTTGCGTCGCACTCTTGTACTGTCATTCGTTCCATCAACAGTTAGGCAGGTAATGGCTCAACAATTAATAAAAATGACTGAACTGGTCTCGCAAATATCAAAAGGGTCTTTCAAAGCATTGGCAAGGGCTATCTCTTTGGTAGAAAATAAGGCAGCAGGTTATATGGACATTTTGCTTGGTCTTCCCACCAATTCTTCTTCAATTATCCTTGGTATTACCGGTCCTCCCGGAGCTGGCAAAAGCACAATAGTAGATGCTTTGATTGCCGAAGTGATTGCTGCTGATAAAAAGGTAGGGGTTTTATGTGTCGATCCATCATCTCCTTTCAATCTTGGTGCTTTATTAGGCGATCGTATTAGAATGAGTAGCTGGTACACCCACCCTAATGTGTTTATTCGCTCTTTAGCCAACCGTGGATCTTTAGGAGGATTACATCCTTCTATCATAGAAATTACCGATGTAATGAAGAGTGTTGGTTTTGACTACATCATTGTCGAAACTGTCGGTGTTGGCCAAAGTGAGGTAGAAATTGCCGGTCTGGCAGACACAACGGTAATTGTATTGGTGCCAGAAGCAGGCGACGAAGTACAAACGATGAAAGCAGGGCTGATGGAGATAGGAGACATTTTTGTTGTAAACAAAGCCGATCGTCCTGGCGCAGATGCATTCGAAAAAAATTTAAAAAAGATATTCCGGTCATCTCACAGTCAGTACAATGTACCAGTCATAAAAACAATTGCATCGCAAAGGGTTGGCATTGAAGAACTTTTTCGGCAAATTAATTTGGAAAAAACCAATAGTAAAGGGGTTGAAAAACATGCGTGGCTACTGACGGAAAAAGCATATCATCTTATTGCTCACCGAAAGATGGAGGGAATACAAAAAGAGAAGCTGTTTGATTCCATAAAACACCAACTTGCCAGTCAAAAAGAATTTAATTTGTACAAATTTGTCGACGAATTAAATGAAGAATATAAGCCAACACTCGACAGAATCGAACGGAACAGATAAACATGCTTGAGCATTAAAGCGCAGACTCCTGCCAGGGGTAGGAGAAGATGCTCATTTGACTTTTATTTAATAAAACAGCATTATTAAAAAAACAAGTATAGTTGATAAAAATTCCGGCCAATATTATAATAAGTCGTACCGACAGCATTGGAGACGTGGTGCTAACGCTGCCAGTGGCAACGGTTTTAAAAAGATATTTTCCCGCAATTAAGATTGCTTTTATGGGCAAAACATATACGCGCCCAGTCGTTGAAGCTTGCGCCAGTATTGATCTTTTTATCGATGTTGACGACTTTATGGCTAAGGCGATTACTGTTTTTGGAGAGCAGCCGGCAGCGATTGTACATGTACTCCCCAACCTAAAAATTGCACAGAGAGCCAAGCAACTAGACATCCCAGTACGAATTGGAACAACCAACAGAATCTTTCATTGGTTCACATGCAACCGGCTTGTAAAACTTAGCCGCAGAAAATCTCCCTTACACGAAGCACAGCTAAACCTTGGACTTTTACAGCCTCTTGGTATCAAGCATAATTATACGCTGCAACAGTTAGGAGATCTTTTCGCACTTAACTAAACTCAACCCCTCCCTGCCAGGTTTTTGCCGCTTATTGACAAGAGCAAATACAACCTGATCCTTCATCCAAAGTCGCAGGGTAACGGACGCGAGTGGGGGCTTGACAACTTCATCAGGCTAATACAATTGCTGGATGTGCAAAAGTTTAAAATCTTTATCTCAGGTGTGGAGAAAGAACGTGTATTACTGACACCAATATTTGAAGCGTGCAAAGACAGGGTAACCGACATTACCGGCATGATGAATCTTACTGAGTTTATATCATTTATTGCATCGTGCGATGGGCTTGTAGCTAGCGGAACCGGCCCCATTCACCTTGCTGCAGCCCTGGGCAAAGATGCATTTGGTATCTACCCTCCTATCAAACCCATCCATCCCGGAAGATGGGCGCCGCTGGGTGCAAATGCAAAAGTGTTTGTAGTAGACAGAACATGCTACGATTGCAAAGGCGATAAGATTGCATGTCACTGTATTCACGAAGTAGAGCCGTCGTGGTTGCAGAATAGTTTGTATGAAGCCGTTAAAAAAGCAGGTGGCTAAACAATATCAATTGCGGTGTGTAATGCCTCGGCTGTTTCTTTTTCAGTACATCTAAACTGCTCTTTTATCATTAGGTCTACAATTAACTTACCCCAGATAATAATACTAAAAACTGCTTTTATAGAATAGGTATCCACATATTTCTCGGTTATCCAACCGGGCGTAATAAGGTCTGTAGAGGTAAAAGAGGTAAAAATAAGACACAACCAAAGCAGTGTTTTATTAACAGCATTTGATGGCTGCGAAAAATACCAGATGCCCACCCCCGTTAAGGCAATAACATACGTGGGCGACTCGCCGCGATGATTGAAGATAACAATCCAGATGAGTAGCGACGCAAGTATCTGCAGGCGAAAGTTGTATACTTTGTAACAGTTGAATTTTAAAAGCGGTATACAAAAGACAATTGCTGCAACGAGAACAGTTCCAATTTTAGAGAAATTAAGATGAAACCAGGAGTGAATTAATCCTATAAAAGATACTCCGTAAGAAGCTTCGTGATCCCATTTCAATAGATCAATCCAATTGTGATATTGCTGCAACAATTCATTCTTTGATATCACAATTAGTGGTAACACTGCAAACACTGCCGTCCACATGATGGTATACAGGACAAACCGAATTTTACCAGGATAAAACACCGCCAGCACAACAGCTACCAATCCGAATATTTTTATATACACCGTGATGACAATCAGTAGTGAAGCCAATAAGGGCTTTTTGTTTTCGAGGGAAGAAAAGCCAAGAATAATCAGCGCAGTAATTAATACATTGGTTTGAACCCACGTCACGGAAATGCCAAACTCAAGAAATAGAAACAGGAAAAGAAACTTTAATAAGTCGTTTGGCAGCTTCAACTTTAGCAATGCGTAGATGAACAAACTCGTGTTGATGATATTGAACAAGAACAACCCTGCTTCGTTGGGTAAGTAATAAAATGGTGCCATAAAGACCGAGAAAGTGGGACTGTATTTATAGAGATCGAAATACTCTTTGGGATAATACAGGTAAAGATTTTGATTGTGGATGAGGTGACCGAAAGAGCTTTTGAAAATAACAAGGTTGTTGTAATGAGTATAGATATTTCCGCGGGATGCAACGATACCTTGAATGGTAATGCCCAATACCAACAGTATAACCAGTATAATAACATGCTTTAAAGTTAGTTTTTGATAGAAAGCCATATAAAAATTATAAGGAGAAGCTTTTGAATTACGCTATGCAATTTACATTAGTAAGGATTGATGAGTTTGTTGTTGTAAAAGACCAGGTTTTCGCCACTTAATTCGAGAGAAAAGTCATATTTAGAAACGGCATTAAAGACTGCTTTGCTCGCTCCTTTTTTATATCTGTCATGGGTTTCAATAATTAGGATTTTAGAAAAAGGTAGCCAGTCTTCATATCCTGTTTCAAAAATTTCCTTTTCTGAACCCTCAATATCTATTTTTAATATATCTATCAATTCGGCTTTCATTATACCCATCACCTTTTTTATAGTATAAGCCTGTATAGCATTTGGGCCTCCTCCCCGTTCTATAATAAATGATGCTTCACCGAAGCCCTTATCAACCACGTGTATTTCGTCTGATGTATTCCAAATTGCGCCATTCACCATTTTTACATTTTGGTAATGCTTTAGGTTATTACAAGCAACAGCATAATTTTCAACGTTTGGCTCTAAAGAAAATATGTTGGCTTTTGGAAAACGATTGGCAAAGTAAATACTGCCAAAGCCAACATTTGCTCCAAGATCAATTATAATTTTAGGATCAGTTGGTATATGGACATCATACTCTTTAGCATAAAATATCTGATCAAACATAGTAAGGT
>JALYZZ010000200.1 GCA_030948675.1 Bacteroidota bacterium
GTACCATCCTCCTGATTTATAGTAGTTAAAATACAACGATAACACGGCTTAACCGCTTTGAAAGAGACATTGCCAATTTTAAATAAATCAAACGAATCTTCATAAAAAGGGACACCGCCGGTAAAAACAAGATTTGGCCGAAAACGGTTCATAAGAACCGGCGTTTCAAGGCGACTATTCAGCTCATCAAGGGATGACTGTCCTATGATCATTAAGGGGTAAGCATCCGCAAAACTGACAATCTCATTATTCATTGCATAGTTATTATCTACCCGCCTCCTGGTTGTATCGGACATATAAACCATTTTCACTGGCATTTTTAACGCATCGCTAAACCATCGATTGGCCTCCATACTTACTTCTAGTGCAGTGCAGGTATCATCCCAGATGTTTACAGTAATTTCTTTACCTGCTGTAGTATTGAGCGGAATGGTAAGCGGCGGAAGTTTTTGCTGTTTATGACTAACCACCAGCCCTTCCTTTACGATGCTGGTTTGCAACAATGCCATTTGGGCAAACTTTCTTTGTGTCAAAAAGTTTCCTTTTTCGTCTGTCAACATCCACCGGCGGTCGTACTGCAAACCGGTTTGCTCGACTTCTGCTTGCTGCAATTCGATCCCACCTAGTGATTTTATGGGATAGACGTAAATGTTTTGCAAGACTAAATCATCCATAATTATTTTATTTAGCTTTTATCCTCGGGTCTACAATCCCATACAAAATATCTGCAAGAAGATTGATCGCAATAAAGAAGGTCGCTGTAATTAACACACTTCCCATTACAACCGGAAAATCTAATTTCTCAAGTGCATCAACAGTAATCTTTCCAATCCCTTTCCAGCCAAAAATGTATTCTACAAAAAAAGCTCCTGCAAGCAACTCGGCGAACCAACCTGTAATTGCAGTAATAACAGGATTTAATGCATTTCTAAGTGCGTGCCTGAATACTACTACCCGCTTACTTAATCCTTTGGCATACGCAGTTCTGATATAGTCCTGGTCTAATACGTCGAGCATTGCACTTCTTGTAAGCTGGGTGATGATTGCGAGCGGCCTGATACCTAAAGTGATGGCTGGCAAAATAAGGTTTTGCAACTGCATTTGCCGTCCTTTGAAAGGGTCGATATCATACAAGCTGCCTGTCATGTTAAGGCCTGTGTAATGACTAAGCAAAAAACCAAAAACATAAGCAATCACAATTCCCATAAAAAAAGACGGGGCGGAAATGCCTAAGACGCTTGCAAAAATAGCAGACGTATCCCACCAGGTGTTTTGCCTTACAGCCGCAAGCACGCCAAGCAAGATGCCGATAACTGTTGCCAGCAGCATAGCCGAAAAAGCCAGCAGCATAGTGCCTGGCAACGCATCGAGCAAGACCTGCAAAACATCTCTCTTACTTTGGTAAGAACGTCTTAAGTAAGGCACTTTTAAACCAACTTTTGTGTGGCCACCGATGAATAACCCCTTTAATTTTTTCTCTTCAATTTCGTGCATAGTATGTAAGCACACCGGAGACACATCGTTGAGGTAGAGTGCAAACTGCTTCCACTTGGGTTGATCTAAGTACAATTCTTTCCTGATGTTACTCATTGTAGCGCTGTCACCTGTTTGTCCTACAATCAATCGTGCAGGATCTCCAAACCCCTGGAAAAGAAAAAAGACAAGTATAACTACCCCCAGCAAAACCAGCAGGCCATATAGTAACTTTTTTGTAAAATAGCGAAGCATGATTTGAGCTGCTAGCTTTTAGCCGCTAGCTACTAGCTTTTCAAAATTTGTTATAAATAGCTGTAAGCTGGTAGCTACAAGCATCAAGCTTCTTGTGGTGTGATAAAACCCGCGTTGAAAGTTTTTTCTCATGCTAACCTAATAACCCTTTCACTCTTTATTATTCACTCTTCATTATTCACTCTTCATTATTCATTATTCACTCTTCATTATTCATTATTCATTATTCACCTTTCCCTCACGACCCACCGCCACTACCACCTTTGCATAATCGGCATTTGCATACTTTCCTTCGATTGTTGCCTTTTTCATTACAAAATAAGTCGGGTTAACTCTTCCGGCAGTCTTTATTACTGTTGCATCGCATTTTAAATATTGCACGTTTTGCATCCCCTGCAATTGTTGCCTTGCAGCATCTGTTGTAGAGGTAACAATGAAAAAGGGAATGTTAGTTTCCGCACATTTTTTGGCTACAATAGCCGCGTTTTTACTCCAGCCACTTTCAGCCTGGTTAGCATCTTTACTGAAGAGCATAACATAATACCCCGGCTGATTTAATATAGCCATCGTGGTATCAGTACCTGTGTCACTATTTAAAACAAAATCAGCAATTGGCGCGGTGGCAGTGCCAGGTCTTATCAACTCTTGCACCCGGTCAACAAATGTATAAATGCTGTCATTAAAATCATCAGGAAAACTGTTGCTGTCAAAAAGTACTTCTTTACCTGCTTT
Source organism: Bacteroidota bacterium (assembly GCA_030948675.1). Lineage (GTDB taxonomy): Bacteria > Bacteroidota > Bacteroidia > Chitinophagales > Chitinophagaceae > Segetibacter. Next base: position 2,461 of record JALYZZ010000200.1, read on the forward strand.
TCTATATTTAAACTTTATAGCGAAACTATCGCTTACTGCACCTTCGGGTATTTTCATCTTTTCTATGATGTTATTGCCAGTCTTATAGGCCAGGCAATCGACCACCGGCAAATGCCTGAGCACATAATACTGTGAGACGATACATAAGAGGATGGTTATCGTAATTAAAATAGCACTGCCTGCACTTGTCAGATAC
>JALYZZ010000201.1 GCA_030948675.1 Bacteroidota bacterium
CTGTTTAACGAGGCTCTCGAGCATTCAGGCCTCGATGTAGTACTGTCTTATGCTACCGACGGCAATAGTTTGCTGTCTTCTCTTAAAACAAAACCTTTACCCGACGTTGTTGTCATAGATGTCAACATGCCGCACAAGGATGGCCTTGAAGCATTAGTAGAAATAAGAAGGCATCCTGAACTGGTATCACTTCCGCTTATTATTTATTCTACAACAACTAATTCAAAAATTATTGAAGCAAGTTACCAGAAGGGCGCCAGTCTTTTTGTAGTGAAGCCAGAAAATTTTGATGGCATGGTGCAGGTGGTTAAAAAGATTGTTTCTCTAAACCTCCGGCAAAATGCAAAGCCAGCAAGAGAGCAGTTTGTAATTACAGAAGATTAGCCTTTTTAGTTGCTGGAAGGTCTGTTTGGCATAATTGTTTTTGTAATTCTACAATAACAATTAAAAAAGCTACTATGCCAATTTCAAACGACAACCAGGATTTCGGTCAAAGTGATAAAAAAAATAAGAAGGAAAATGCACCACTTCCTACCGGCAACAATACACTCACTACTGACGACCTGAAGGGGAAAAAAATAGACGCAGATGTGGAGAATGAAAAAGACAGACCAGCAGATCAACAAAATAATGGTTAAAGGAATAGGAAAAAGATGTCTCGATTGTGGCGGCATCTTTTTTTTTAATTGTACATAATGCGCGAGTAAAACATACAGCAGGCCTCCGTTTAAATTATTTTTTTGCTGGCAGTTTTAGCTTATTTCTTAGCACCTCTTTTATGCCATTGTTCCATTCTGATCGTAAGATGGAAAGCACAATAGAATCTCTTCTTCCACCGTCCCGATTTAGCATGTGGCTTCGCAATATACCCTCTACACTGCAGCCTATACTTTTCATTGCTGCAATACTTCTTTCATTATTATTATCAGCCCTGAATTCTACTCTTTCCAGGTTCCATTTTTCGAAAGCGAGCTCGAGCAACAAATACTTGCAGTTTTTATTAAGACCAGTACCCTGAAAATCTTTTCCATACCAGGTGTAACCCAACTGCACAGTCCCGTGATTGGGCTGTATATCGTAAAACCTGGTGCTGCCGCCGTATTCATTTCTTTTTTTATCAAATACTATAAAGGCATACTCTTTTTGGCAGGCTCGCGCTTTCTCTGCTGCCAGTATGTATTTTTCAAGGTTTTCTGCTCCGGCTGCTGTTAGTAAAGAGTATTTCCATAAATCCGGTTCTTCCATGCTGAACTTCATCAAATTAGTCAAATCAGACAAACGGATCGGGCGAAGTAATACGTTAGCATTCTCAAGAATATAGTCAGTTGTAAAGTCGATGTGGGTTTTCATTGTATACGACCAGGCGCGTCAAACTCGGTTAATAAATTAAAAATAAGGATATTGCACCCAAAAATCTAAGTAAATCATGTGTGGAATTGTAGGTTATACTGGTCCCCGAGAGGCCTACCCGATTATTTTAAAAGGTTTAAAAAGGCTGGAATACAGGGGCTACGATAGTTCGGGTGTAGCACTTGTAAGCAATGACTTGAAAGTGTATAAGAAAAAAGGAAAGGTCAGTGAACTAGAGGAGTCTGTTGTAGGCCTGGATATGCATGCACATGTGGGCATTGGACACACCAGGTGGGCTACCCACGGAGAACCGAGTGATAGAAATGCCCATCCACACCAAAGCAATAGTGGAAACTTTGCGATGATACACAATGGTATTATCGAAAACTATGCGTCGCTAAAGCAGGAGCTGGTTAAGAAAGGTTACCAGTTTAAAAGTGATACCGATACGGAAGTCTTATTAAACTTTATTGAAGAGATAAAAAAGAATAACAACTGCACTTTAGAACAAGCATTACGTATTGCTCTCAAGAGAGTTGTAGGCGCATATTGTGTGCTGCTGGTAGACAAAGATGACCCCGAAACAATTATTGCAGCAAGAAAAGGCAGCCCTCTGGTAATTGGGATCGGAAAAGGCGAACATTTCCTTGCTTCAGATGCCTCTCCGATTATAGAATACACAAAAGAAGTAGTGTATGTTAATGATTACGAAATAGCCATTGTAAGGCCCGATGAGCTAATATTGAAAAACCTGGGTAATGAAAAGCAAACACCCTTTATTCAAAAGCTGGATATGGAGCTGGCCGCAATTGAAAAAGGTGGATATGAGCACTTCATGCTCAAGGAGATTTATGACCAGCCGCAAAGTATTTTAGATTGCCTTCGTGGTCGTTTAAATCCGGCAGCCGGCACCATTACCATGAATGGTATAGACAATCATCTTGCTGCGCTAACCAATGCACAACGGATCGTTATTGTGGCATGTGGTACAAGCTGGCACGCAGGCCTGCTGGCCGAATATCTTATTGAAGACCTCTGCCGTATTCCCGTTGAAGTTGAATATGCAAGCGAGTTTCGCTATCGCAATCCCGTTATAAATAAGGGCGACGTTATTATTGCCATTTCCCAGAGTGGTGAGACTGCAGATACACTAGTGGCGCTGGAGAATGCGAAAGAAAAAGGCGCTTTTATCTTTGGTGTTGTAAACGCTGTGGGCAGTAGCATTGCCCGTTTAAGCAATGCAGGAGCTTACACACATTCCGGACCCGAAATTGGGGTAGCGAGTACGAAAGCTTTTACAGGACAACTGGCTGTACTTGTAATGATGGCCCTGAAAATTGCTTATGCAAAAGGCACAATTGATGAAAAGAGATACCAAAATCTGCTAACCGGATTGGGCGATATTCCTGAGAAAGTATCGACAATACTAAGCGACACAACTAATATTGAAGCGATAGCACAGAAATATAAAGATGCTACAGACTTTCTGTATTTGGGTCGTGGTTATAACTTCCCGGTGGCACTGGAAGGGGCTTTAAAGCTGAAAGAGATTTCATACATACATGCCGAAGGCTATCCTGCTGCTGAAATGAAGCATGGCCCCATTGCATTGGTTGACGATAAATTACCCGTGGTATTTGTAGCAACAAAAGACAAATACTACGAAAAAATTGTATCAAACGTGCAGGAAATAAAAGCCCGCAAAGGCCTCGTCATCGCTGTAGCTACCGAAGGTGATGAGACCATTCCTGGTATGGCTGACGACGTAATGTATGTGCCGGATGCGGATGAAGCATTGGCTCCTTTGCTCAGCGTTATTCCCATGCAGTTGTTGAGCTATTACATAGGTATTGCAAAAGGATTTGATGTCGATAAACCCCGAAATCTTGCCAAATCAGTAACTGTCGAGTAAAAAATAAGGTGTACTAAAGCGCTTAAATTCCTAATAAAAATCTGTTTTTTGTTTGCCCAAAAGCATCTTTATTCGGGTCAAAAAATCAATTTGTGTTCTATGCCTTCTGCAATTAATGACATTCGTAAGAAAAGTATTAGTTCTCTCGGTTATGGTTTTGTAGCCCCTCACTATTTACCAAAAGGGAAAGACGAATATTATCTAAGAAATGTTCAGAATCAAAACGGTATCAGTTATCGCCAACTGTCGGCTTATGAAATTGAAGTGCTTGTTAGAAATAGAAATACATCTGAGAACTGGAATAAACTGCTGGTGTCTGATGCTTTTAATCCGGAGCTCGTTAAGAACTGTAAGTTTTTTGGATTGGTTAGAATTGGCAAATTAGAGCCTTTTGTATTGGAGTTCAGTGATCTGAAGGTGCCTGTCGGCTTATATAACTCCACCATCATTAGCTGTGACTTTGGCGACAATGTAGTGGTTGACAATGTCAACTATCTTTCCAACTATATTATTGGATCTGAGGTGATTATTTCAAACGTAAATGAACTGGTAACGACAGATCATGCAAAATTTGGAAATGGCATTCTTAAAGAAGGCGAAAAAGAAGACATTAGAATTTGGCTGGAGCTGTGCAACGAAAACGGAGGACGCAAAGTAATACCGTTTAATGGCATGGTACCCGGCGACGCCTATCTGTGGACAAAGTTTAGAGATGATGATGTACTGTTGCAAAAGTTTAAAGAATTTACCGAGGCAAAATTTGATAAAAGAAGAGGTTATTATGGCAAGATCGGCGACAGAACCGTTATAAAAAATTGCAGGATCATTAAAGATGTATGGGTAGGATCGGATGCCTATTTAAAAGGGGCAAACAAATTAAAAAACCTTACAATTAATTCCGGACCAGAAGGCAAATCACAGATTGGTGAAGGGTGCGAAATGGTTAATGGAATAATGGGTTTTGGCTGTCGTGCATTCTACGG
>JALYZZ010000208.1 GCA_030948675.1 Bacteroidota bacterium
AACTAAAGCTAATCCTTCAAGCCATATTGACTCTCCATCAAACACAATAAATGCGCTGACGATTACCGCCAGGGCAAGACAGGCAAGCAACATCGGCGCTAATACAAACGATAAAATAGCACCTCCCAGCACAAACGAAAGCAACACCAGCAGCGGAAATAACCCAAGCGCAATCTGCAATGAACTGTTCATGATAACACTTACAGCATAATCGGGTTCGTTGCGAACAGCAAGCTGTATACCCACAAGGTTTTCAATAGCGTTTCCTGCAATGGCTACCACTACCAATCCGGCAAAGGTGTCGTTGACACCAAGCGACTTCATAGCCGGTTGAAGCGCTTCTACAAACCAGTCAGAAACAAAGGCAGCGCCTGCACCTGCAACCATTAAGACAAGCAGTGTTAAGCCGAGCGACCAGGCAGGCGCGTGCTTCTCGCCAGACTTATCTTTTGTGACTATTGTTTCATCACCTTTCAAAAAGAAGTAAGTACTGGCTACAAATAATACCAACAATACTATGGCAACGAAAATATCAAGTGACTGTAGGTGTTTTTCCGCAGAGGTGTGCAGCATGCGGGTAAGAGTTGGTATAGCCAGGGCTGCGAAAGCAAGTATCATTAAAGTAGCAATCATTTTGGGCGGTTCGGATTTAAATCGCTGCGTTCCGTTTTTCAGTCCTCCAAATAATATTGCTAAGCCAAACACCAGCACTGAATTTCCCAGAATTGAACCAATTAATGCTGCCTGCACCACTTTATCTAATCCTGCCCTTAACGCAAAAATGCAAACAAAGAGTTCAGGTAAATTACCAAGAGCCGATTGCAAAATACCGGTAGCTCCAGGGCCCATTCTACTGCCTAGTTGTTCGGTGGCGTCGCCCACTACTACAGCCAGCAGGGCGAGCGCCCCTGCTGTTATTGCAAAAGCCACTACTGCATTCGCATGTATATAATGTAGTACACCCGCTACTGCTGTAACACTTAAAGAAGCCGCTATTATTATTTTTTCTTTTTTATTCATTTTACTTCTACTGGTGTTTACTGAAAAGTTAATATAAACGTGTTTTGCCTCGCCCATGTGCTTTAGTTGCAAACATACATAAACCAAATGCTGTTGTTAAAGAACATACATCTGCGGCAGAAACAATGTTGAAGTTTGCAAAAGCTGAGTGCCCAATGTCGCCAGCACAAAATACATTTCTTTAAATGGCGTTGAATAAAGTATAGCCTTAGTAATGGTAGTTTCTTCAAGCTATCACGCGATTCCTTTTAGCTAAAGTTGGTTCACAATAAAGAAATTTAAAAAGACAAACATCATTGTAAACAAACAAGCAATATTTGACGAATATTGATCTGGAGAGATCAATTATCAACGGTTATCAAAAAGTACGGTCTTGCCTGTGTTACGTTTGATAAGTGAGTACGGGATTTTACCGGAATAACGATTATAACAAGGGGTTACCATTGAAAGCTTTTCATGTCTTTTTGTTTCTCACTTTTTTACATGTAAAAGCTCCAAGAGCAGTTGCACCAACGATAGGTAAAGCAAATACAAGGTGAACGCCGAATTCCAATGGAATAAGATTATGGCTACCCCTATACACTTCAACTATTTAAATGTACGGGAGGTATTCCTTATTTTGTTTTACCTGCAACTGTTTTGCAAACACTTAGCGAAACATGGGAAGAATATATTCCATCAACATTAATATATTTACGAAGCAGTTCGATTTTAAATGCTGGTAGTATGTAAACACTAATTCGGGGACAGCAAGCAAAAAAAATCACTTATAAAATCACCTTGTATGGATACTACCATTGAACAGTACATATCGACACAACCGCTGGATAGGCAACCTGTTTTGAAAAACATTCATCAAATAATTATTGAAGAAGATAAGTCAGTTGTTCCTGTTATCGAGCCAATGATGGGAAAAGAAATGATTATTTATAAAGACCGGTCCACGATGAAGTACGGACTTTCGAGTGTGAAAAAATATATGTCTTTGCATGTCTTGCCAATATACGGATCGGAGGCGTTGCACTCGAAATATAAAGCGCTTTTGCAGGAGGCAAGTTTTCAAAAAGGCTGTATCAATTTTAGCTCGCCACAACAAATGCCTTTGAACATAGTTAAACAATTAATTGTAGACTGTTCTACCATCGACCTG
>JALYZZ010000213.1 GCA_030948675.1 Bacteroidota bacterium
ATTCTAACGTTGCGCGATGAATACATAGACCTGGTGCCACCAGAACAAAGAGCGGATGCAAAAGAGTTAGCAAAAAATACATTTCTTTTCGATGAATGGTTTGCCAGGGAAATGTTGAGGGGAAATATTACCAAAGAGTCTTTTACCTCTAACCCCCTTCAACTACTGCTGCATGGACATTGTCACCAAAAAGTGCTGTCTTCGACTCAGTATACCCTTAAGTGCCTCTCCCTACCTGAGAACTATGAAGTAAAGGAAATAGCTTCGGGTTGTTGTGGTATGGCTGGTTCTTTTGGTTATGAAAAAGAGCACTATGAGGTAAGCATGAAAATAGGCGGGTTAGTACTGTTTCCTGCAGTTAAAAATAATCCCGACGCTGTAATTGTAGCTACGGGGACGAGCTGCCGGCACCAGATTAAAGACGGTACAGGAAGGGTTGCAAAACATCCGGTCGAAATATTATACGAAGCTTTTAAGTAGCTACAGATTGCATTACCGCATTAACCAGGGTGGGGCAGTATCGCACTGTAACGGAAATCCTTATTTATGATTCGTTCTGTAAGGAATATAAATATCGAAACGTGCCCCCTCGTTTACTGCAGCCTGGACTGTGATAAAACCATCATGGTTATCTGCAATTTTTTTAACTATTGAAAGACCTATTCCGGTTCCATCATATTCTTCCCTTCCATTCAATCGTTGAAACACTTTGAACACTTTTTCACTGTATTCCTGGGCAAAGCCAATACCATTGTCAGATATGGTAATATGGCAATAGTCGGTTTCAGGCAACATCTTTTCATTTATATTCTTGTCGCCTTTTTCGGTTACAGCAGATATTTGAATAACCGGAGGCACACCTGCTCGGGAAAATTTAATAGAATTGCTAATGAGATTTTGGAGAAGCTGGTAAAACTGAAATGGAATGATTGAAACAGTACACATTTCACCTACTTCCACTGTCACTTTCTTTAGCTCCATCTCTTCGCTAAAATTTTGAATTACCTCCTCAACAATTGTAGAAAGGTGAACGTTTTGAAAAACCTGTTCATACACTTTTACCTGCGTGTACATTAGCAGATCTCTGATCAGGTTTTGCATTCGGTTGACGGACTTTTTTAGCCGCTCAAAATAATTCTTAGCCTGGCTGGAAAGTTTATCGAAGTCTTTATCGAGTATAAGGTTCGAAAACGTTTCTATCTTCCGCAAGGGTTCCTGCAGATCGTGACCGGCGACATGAGCAAAAGCCTCCAACTCAAGATTCATTTTTTGTAACTCAGCATTCTTTTGTTCGAGCAATTTGGTTCGATCTTCGCGTTCTTTCTGAAGCCGCGATTCGCTGTCTTCAATCTGTTCCACCGCCTGCAGATGAAATGAGATCAGGTCAGCAAAAAGATTAAACATATTTTTTACTTCAGGAACATTTAGCCTAGCCGGAAGTGAATCCAACGCACAAAGCGTTCCGAAAAAACTACCATCTTTTCTTTTAATAGGAACGGAAATATAACTGCTAAAGCCGTATTGGGCGGGTGTATGATGTTTACAAAAATGCGTATCCTTTTTTACGTCATCTATAATTACCGGCTCACCACTCATTCGTATCTCGTGGCAAAGCGTTGTTTCTACTTTTAATTCGTCGCCTGGTTTAAGCCCAAACTCAAGTTTATCCAGTACACTGCAGGTGATCCACCTGCTGTCGGTAACGCGGGCAACGGCTGCAAAACGCATTCCGGTAGTGCGGCAGATTACATCAAGTATCGTTGTAACTATTGAGATCTTTTGTATTGAAGCAACATCCTCCTGCAATCTTTCTTCCATTAAATTATCTTCCATCTTTCTCAAAAACTCTAACGTAAAACTTATTGTGGTATCTTTTAAAGATCGAACTCTTCTAAAAATTCGATTGTAGTCATGGCAAAATTCAAACCCCTATTAAATATACAGATATATTAATAATTGCCGGTAATCCAATTTATTTCACCACAATCTAATATCGATCTTTTGTGTACAAAATGAGAATAACCAAAGGGAGCCTAAAGGCCTCAAAACAACTTTCATAACAGCCAGAAAACAAATATCTTCGTAAGTGTATGGCAATACGGGTAAAGAATAAGAAAAGTGCAGGCAACAAACCGCCGGGTATCAGCAGTTTGTTGAAGCCCTACAAAGGATTAATTGTGCTTTTAATTTTGTTTGCACTGCTTAGCAATGGGCTTAATTTATTATTGCCGGCTATAATAGCAAAAGGTATAGATACTTACACGCACCACCAGTTTAGCTTCCGCAATATCATCAAACAGTTTTTACTTGCTACGCTTTTGGTATTCGTATTTACATACCTGCAAACCATTATACAAACCTATACGTCAGAAAAGGTAGCGCGCGATGTACGGTCAAGACTTGCTGATAAAATATCACACCTCAGTTATGCTGCACTCGAGCAAGCCAATCCATCCAAGCTGCT
>JALYZZ010000245.1 GCA_030948675.1 Bacteroidota bacterium
CGACATGATTAAAGAAATACTTGAACGCTATCCGCAGCATAAGCGTGTATTATTTTTTAAATCAAAATACGAAAACAATGAAGTGCTGTCAGCGTTGGAAATAGGGGAGTTGAAAAAGTTTAAACAACTAATAAAATGAGCAGGTGTGTACTATAGCGGCTGGTATATCAATTGCACTGTATGCTTTAATTAAAAAACTGAAACATGAAAAATATTCTAATTTTTGCGGGTATTGCAGGTATAGCTTCAGCTATCGCCATTTACTTTATGGGTGAAAGTATAAAGGATTCAGATAAAGGAACCTATGTTTCCAATAATGACATTGAGGCGTACGATTATATAGAAAATACGGGCCGGCCCACAATCGTGTAAGCACTATAACTTTTTTTTATTTGTACCCGTAAGTCGCTCTTGCGGGTTTTTTTGTAGAAAGATAGTTCGATGAAATTACCTCAATAATCGTTGTATAGTTATATTTGACACAAGCACCAATTGAAGAATTCCTTCAACCAACATTAATCCCTGCTCATGAAAAAATCTACCTGCATATTGTGTATCGTTTTCTTTTTTACCAGCCTTTTTCAGTTATATGCACAAAAAAATGCAATTGGTTTGTATGGTACTGCCACAGAATACATCGGTGATTTAAACACGGTCAATTACAAGAACAACTATGAGTTGTACAAATTTAAATTTATTAGGCCGGGAGGTGCTATTTCTTTGCAGCAATACCTGAACCGCTCTTTCAACCTGGTAGAGATGCTGTCGTATAACCGGTTGCGATACCAGAAAACCGCACAAACACCAGGTGTAGATGCTGATTTTGTTGTTTTTGACCTGATGGTAAAATACAAGTTTAATAACGGGTATATTTTTAAAGAAAATGCTGCCGTTTCGCCTTTTCTTATTGGCGGAGCAGGGGCTACGCGAATCAACTCGAGGCAATTGTTAGCCAATGGAGTTGAAGGTGCGGCAATTTCAAAGGGACAATCAAAGGCAAACCTGGCAGTTGGTGCAGGGTTGTATTTTAGATTAAACGATGCCTTTGGAATTGAAGCTTCAAGCATATTTGAAAGGCCTTTTTACGACGCCTGGGATGGCATTGTAAGGGGAGGAGATGACCTTTATCTTCAGCATAATATTGGTTTTATTTTCTCATTAAAAAAATCGGCTGACGCTGATAAAGATGGCGTGCCTGATAAAAAAGATCAATGCCCTGGTACTCCTGCGGGAGTGAAAGTTGACTCTAAAGGTTGTCCGGTAGATACTGACGCAGACGGAGTGCCGGATTATATTGACAGATGTCCTGCCCAGCCTGGTACTGCAGCTTCGGGAGGGTGTCCTGACACCGATAATGACGGCGTTGCCGATATTGATGACAAGTGTCCTGCTGTGCCTGGTCTTGCCAAATTTTCCGGTTGTCCTGATTCTGACGGAGACGGCGTTGAAGATGCCCTTGACAAGTGTGCAAATACACCTGCAGGTACTGTAGTAGATGCCAGCGGTTGCCCGGTAGACTCAGATGGTGATAAAGTGCCTGATCTTATAGACAAATGTCCTAACACTCCTGCAGGTATTGCTGTAGATGCAACTGGTTGCCCTATCGACCGTGATGGAGATGGTGTTCCCAATGATGTAGATACGTGTCCGGACACTCCCGGACCGGCGAGCAATAATGGTTGTCCAGAGGTAAAAGAGGAAGCTACAAAACGCCTCAGCTTTGCTACAAGGAGTATTTATTTTGAGACAGGAAAAGCAATCATAAAACCTGAGTCATTCGAAAAGCTGGATGAAATTGTAAGCATTATGAATAAGTATCCCAATTACAACCTGAAGCTTGGGGGGCATACAGATTCTAAAGAGGGAAGCGATGTGAGCAGTACAAAATTGTCGATTGCAAGGGTAGATGCCGTAAAGTCCTACGTGGTAGGCAAAGGGGTTTCAGAAAGCAGGTTACAGGCAAAAGGGTTTGGTGAAACAAGGCCAGTAGCTCCAAATAAAACTGCGATCGGGCGGGCTCAAAACAGAAGGGTGGAAATGGAGTTGTATTTGAAATAGTAACTTATTAATTGAAAAAACAAGGAGCATTGGTTAGCCCATCAATGCTCCTTGTTTTTTTAAGTTTGCCAACTGTAAAGAGTTATTTGGACTTAGCTATTTGATGGCCAATAACTCTACCATTTCGATACTAGGTTCTTTTGCTAAAAGAGTTGAAGCATTGTCCATTAATGCAGCTGCAATTGGTCCGTTTAGATGAGCTTCACGTCCTTGTTCTGTTTCAAACGTGTCGAATATGCCGAAAGTAGACGGGCCAATTTGTAAAGCATACCATCTTATTGTTCCAGGCTCTCCCTCGGCAAGTGGTAATGCCGATTTTAAAAATTCAAGCACTTCCTTTTCTTTACCAGCCTTTGCTTCGACTCTCGCCAGAATTGCAAACTTTTCCATGATATTATTTTTTGAGTAGATGAGAAAGAAAATTCTACAAAAGTTATGAGATTTTGTTCAAAATAAAAATAATACTGTCCGTTTGTCACCAGTAAGGTAAGTCATGTACTTTATAATCTTGTTCTGGTACGTTGTTTAGCTGCAAATAATGCAGAAGGATGAAATTTTAAGAAGGTTAATTTTAAAATGAAATGTTTCTGGCGTTGCGCAAAGGAAGACTTTCATCAAGCAAAATTTTCATAAAGTACTTTTTCCGTAGTTAGAGATTTCTTTGCCATTTCTAGTACACTCAATGCTGCTTCTTTGGTAACTGATGGAAAATCATCTAAAAATTCGGCAAGATCTTCACTTTCTAAGTAGTCAAAAAGATTTTGAATAGGTACTCTTGTTCACGCAAATACTGGTGGCAGCATTGTTGTGTCGCTGTACTTTACAATAGTTTTTTTTGTATCTGCCAATAATGACCAAAAGGATCTTTGAACATTCCCTGTCTGTACCCGTACTCGTGATCTTTTACCGGACTGATTTCAGTTGCTCCTGCTTGTATGGCTTTGTTCATTACTTCCGCTACATTGGAAACAAACAAACCGATGACCGTAGTAACTCCTTTTGCGCTGATTGGTTCCAGCGCTTCAAACCAACGCATTGTTTCGTGCAGATGAAAAATAGCACCGTTGATTTCCAATTCTGCGACGTGAATACTTCCGTCATCATTACGAAAGCAAAAATGTTCCGTTGCCCCAAATTTGGTATAAAAATCAATGTCTGATGTACCGTTAGGAATGTGCAGTTCCGGCGCAAAATAAGTTTTTTCGTTTACCGTTGTCATGATATTTTGGGGTATAGTGGTTGGTTATACGATATGTTTTTGATTCATGATATTTTTTCTAAAAGTAAGCTTTACCTTATAAAATGCTGAAATTAGAAGCGTTGACATTGCTGCTAACGGGCAGGGCTTTGCGATGGCAGGGCTTCCGAGTTCCGTCTGCCGAAACAAATGCCGTTTGAAAAACTAATGTACAAAACATATTGAACAGCAAAACAGATATTGTCCAGCCAGGACATGTGCTACAATAGCAAATTGAAGCCGATTGCTCTTCCGTCCCGCCCTGCTATTGCAAACCCCTTGTTGTACTAAACCCCTGTCGGGGTAGTCAGCGGCAGTATCATTCTTAGCCAGTCGTTAAAAAGCTTATCTTCATTTAACTCACTCAAAGTCAATTTCTTAGAGGTGCCGGAAGACGGCGCAAAAACGAGAACTCCATATATAATAGTAAGGTCGCAGTCAGCGGCACCCAAATACCCCGTCATTGGTTTCGTACAACAGCGATTTCATTTCTTGCCCGTTGGGCAAAACGAAACCTTAGTTA
>JALYZZ010000249.1 GCA_030948675.1 Bacteroidota bacterium
GCCATAGACCTTGTACAAAAATCTGGCAAAGTGTTCAATTTGCTGCAAAATCATCAGTCTGTAAGCGCAGTTATAGTCGCTGAAAATGAATCAGCAAAGACGCAAACCATAGAGATTGATGGCGAAAATTTCGACGTACAGATCAAAGACGAACTGGACGTAATGCTTGATCAAATGGGATTTAACGCAGTGGCAGGTAAACAAATAAAAGAGATAAAAGCACCGATGCCGGGATTGGTGCTTGAAATTGCGGTTACCGAAGGACAACAAGTGGCTGAAGGCGATAAAATTTTAATTTTGGTTGCAATGAAAATGGAAAACAGCATAGTGGTAACTACTGAGGCGACTATCAAGCGAATTGCTGTGGCTGCAGGTGATGCTGTGGAGAAAGGGCAAGTATTAATAGAGCTGGCGTAAAAAAAATTGCCAATAGGTTTTTATAGCAGGTGAGGCAATAGGAAAAATTAGAGAAGTATAAAGACGATGCACACATACTGATAAATCATTACAAATGAAAAAAATACTGGTAGCAAATCGTGGAGAAATTGCTTTGCGAATCATGCGTACCATAAGAAGCATGGGCATACGGTCAGTGGCTGTATTTTCGGAGGCTGATAGAAAATCACCGCATGTGTTATTTGCAGATGAGGCGGTTTGTTTGGGCGGTCCCGCCTCTGCAAACTCATATTTAAACATTGACAAAATACTCGCTTACTGCAAAGAGTTGAACGTAGATGCGATACATCCCGGATACGGTTTTCTTAGTGAAAATGCTGATTTTGCCCAACAGGTGCAGGATGCAGGTATTACTTTTATAGGTCCGGGTGCTGAGGCAATGCGTATCATGGGTTCTAAGCTTGCTGCAAAAGAATGTGTAAAGCATTACAATATTCCCATGGTTCCCGGCATAGATACTGCGATTGAAGACATAGAGGTTGCTAAAGAAACGGCCCGGCAGGTAGGCTACCCGATCCTTATTAAAGCGTCGGCAGGAGGTGGCGGCAAAGGAATGAGGATTGTGGAAAGAGATGCTGACTTTGAAGAGCAAATGCAACGGGCGATCAGCGAAGCAGAAGCCTCATTTGGGGACGGCGCTGTTTTTATCGAAAAGTACGTCACGTCGCCCAGGCACATAGAGATACAGGTGCTTGCCGATAACTACGGCAATACGGTGCATTTATTTGAGCGGGAGTGCAGCATACAACGTCGTCATCAAAAAGTAGTCGAAGAATCTCCGTCAGTAATCTTAACTCCTGAAATAAGAAAGAAAATGGGTGCTGCTGCTGTGATGGTAGCAAAGGCGTGTAATTATACAAGTACAGGCACTGTCGAGTTTTTGATCGACGATGAATTGAACTTTTATTTTCTTGAAATGAATACCCGTTTACAGGTCGAGCACCCGGTTACTGAAATGATCACCGGGATAGACCTGGTAGCAGAACAAATAAAAATTGCAAGAGGGGAGAAGTTGAGTTTTACACAAGAAGACCTTGCAATTAATGGCCACGCGCTAGAACTGCGGGTGTATGCAGAAGATCCCCTGAACAATTTTTTACCTTCCATCGGCACCCTCTCAACTTATAGAACTCCGCGTGGAGAGGGCGTAAGGGTAGATGACGGATATGAAGAAGGCATGCAAATACCGATTTACTATGATCCAATGATCGCTAAGTTAGTTACGCATGGAAAAGACCGCGAATCGGCTATTCAAAAAATGAAAGCTGCGATAAAAGAATTTAAGATCGCAGGTGTTTCTACCACGTTGCCTTTTGGCACTTTTGTTTTTGAGCACGATGCCTTCATAAGCGGACAATTCGATACGCATTTTGTAAAAAATTATTACACCCCCGATCTCATCCGCGAAAAGCAAAAAGTAAATGCACAGGCCGCTGCTTTGGTTGCGCTTAGCTATTGGCTGCAGCAGCAGAAAGTTGTAAAGGCTGCCGAACACAAAACGACGAGTTGGAAAAGAAGGCAGGCTTAGTAAATAAGCAAACAACTTACAAATGAACCGATTTAGCCGTCCTGTTTTTGCAACGGGCGAAGTTGAGGTCAATAAATATGACACATGAAATCAAAGGCCGGGATACTAAGAGAAAAACTTGAAAAAAGCGCCTTAGGTGGTGGAAAGGCAAGAATAGACACACAGCACAAGAAAGGAAAATTAACTGCCAGAGAGCGGGTTAGCTTATTGATGGATGCCGGTTCTTTTGAAGAGATCGGTGCACTTGTATTGCATCGTACCAAAGATTTTGGTATGGAAGATCAGCAGTACTACGGCGACGGAGTTATTACCGGTTATGGCACAATAGACGGACGGCTGGTATATGTTTTTGCACAAGACTTCACAGTATTTGGTGGCGCACTTTCCGAAACACATGCAGAGAAGATCTGCAAGATTATGGACATGGCAATGAAAGCAGGCGCGCCAATGATAGGCCTCAACGACTCAGGCGGCGCTCGCATACAGGAAGGGGTCCGCTCATTGGGTGGGTATGCCGATATCTTTTACCGCAACGTACAGTCCTCAGGTGTTATTCCTCAAATCTCTGCTATCATGGGCCCGTGCGCAGGCGGCGCAGTGTATTCGCCGGCTATGACTGATTTTACTATCATGGTCGAGCACACCAGCTACATGTTCGTGACGGGTCCAAATGTTGTTAAAACTGTAACCCATGAAGAAGTAAGCTCTGAAGAACTTGGTGGAGCATCTACTCATTCTACCAAATCAGGCGTTACTCATCTTACAGCTTTAAATGATGTTGATTGCATAGCACAGGTGAAGAAGCTGCTGACCTATATGCCCCAAAATTGCGAAGATGCCGTGCCTAACACACCATATCATCTGGGCGATGAAACCAGGGAAATACTTGAGACGATCATTCCCGAAAGCACCCATCAACCATACGACATAAAGGCTGTGATAAAGGGTATTTGTGATGATGAATCTTTTTTTGAAATTCATCCTGCTTATGCTGAAAATTTAGTGGTTGGTTTTGCAAGATTAGCGGGAAGAAGTATTGGGATAGTTGCCAATCAACCCATGAGTCTTGCCGGGGTATTAGACATAGACAGTTCTAAAAAAGGTGCACGGTTTACCCGCTTTTGCGATTGCTTCAACATTCCATTACTTGTATTGGTTGATGTGCCCGGCTTTTTGCCGGGTACCGACCAGGAATGGCATGGCATTATTACGAACGGTGCTAAGCTTTTATATGCCCTAAGTGAAGCTACGGTGCCAAGAATAACGGTAATTACCAGGAAAGCATACGGTGGGGCTTATGATGTCATGAACTCAAAACACATTGGTGCAGATATGAACTACGCGTGGCCTACCGCAGAAATTGCCGTAATGGGTGCAAAAGGCGCCAGCGAAATAATCTTTAAAAAAGAGATTTCAGAGGCAGAAGATCCGGCTAAAAAGTTATTGGAAAAAGAAGCGGAGTATGCTGAAAAGTTTGCAACCCCCTACCTGGCTGCTGAAAGAGGTTTTATTGATGCGGTAATTGAACCAAGAGATACAAGAAAAAAATTGATTAAAGCTTTTGCGATGCTGGAAAATAAGGTAGTAAAAAGGCCGCGAAAGAAGCATGGAAACATACCATTGTAAATAACATCTGCATTAAAATTAACAGCCAAAATGCTACAAAAAGCAATACTTGAAGTATGTGCATTCAACATTCAATCTTGCCTGATTGCAGAAAAGGCAGGAGCAGCACGGGTGGAACTCTGCGATAACCCGATAGAAGGCGGAACTACACCGAGTTACGGAACCATACAACAAGTACGC
>JALYZZ010000260.1 GCA_030948675.1 Bacteroidota bacterium
CTGTTCACCTTCTCCTTTACACGCATCGCAGCGCCCTCCATCTACATTAAATGAGTAGTGCTTTGGTTGAAACCCGCGCATTTTTGCCATCGGCTGTTTTGCATACACATCTCTTATTTCATCGTATGCTTTTATATAGGTTACCGGGTTGCTGCGCGATGATTTTCCAATTGGGTTCTGGTCGATCATTTCTATCTGCGATATATAATCTGTGTCTCCCGTTATCGCTTTATGAAAACCTACTTTATCAGCAAATTCACCTTTTATCTTTTTTAAAGCCGGATACAATATCTGTTTTATCAGCGTTGTCTTTCCACTGCCGCTGACACCGCTAATTACACAAAATACATCAAGCGGAAATCGCACAGTAATGTCTTTTAAATTATTATGACGGGCGTTTTCGATAGTGATACTATGGTGAGATCTTCTTATATGAGTGGGAGGTTCAATCTTCAATTCACCTTTGAGGTATTTGCCTGTGAGGCTTTCGTTGTCTGAAATAATTTCACCATAATCTCCTTCAGCAACCACCTCTCCGCCTAGATGGCTGGCTAGTGGTCCCATATCGATGATATGATCTGCTTCGCGCATCATCATTTCATCATGTTCCACTACAACCACCGTGTTACCCAAATCTCTCAGTTCTTTCAAAACTTTAATGAGCCTTTCAGTGTCGCGGCTATGCAAGCCGATAGAAGGTTCGTCTAAAATGTAGAGTGAGTTGGTTAGGTTACTGCCGAGACTGCGTGTAAGTTGTATACGCTGGCTTTCACCGCCGCTTAAGCTATTGGCAAGGCGGTTAAGGGTAAGATAACCAAGGCCGACATCAAGAAGGGTTTTAATGCGGTTGTTTATTTCCAGCAAAATTCTTTTAGACACCTGCATGTCATAATCGTTGAGCTTTAATTTGCTAAACCAGCTATACAAATCTTTTACGGGCATCTGGCACAACTGCCCTATGTGCCGTTCGCCCACCTTTACATACAGTGCTTCTTTTCTTAGCCGGTAGCCTTCACATTCAGTACAACTTGTTCTTCCGCGATAACGGCTAAGCATCACTCTGTATTGTACTTTGTACAGGTTTTGCTCTACTTCTTTAAAAAAGGCATTTATACCTTCAGTATACTTGTTGCCTTTCCACAAAATGTCGTACTGTTCATTGGTAAGATCCGCTACTGGTGTATGAACCGGAAAGTTAAAACTGCGGGCAGCACGTACAAAATTATCTCTCCAAAGCCCCATCTTTTCCCCTTTCCATGCCGCCACTGCCCCTTCATACACACTCAATCGTTTGTCAGGAATCACAAGATCTGGATCGATACCCAAAACCATCCCAAATCCTTCACAAACCGTACAGGCACCAAAAGGGTTGTTGAATGAAAAGAGATTGGGTACCGGTTCTTCAAACTGAATGCCGTCTAACTCAAATTTGTTGCTGAAGTGAAGCTGATTTTCGTCTACCCGTAAATACATCTCTCCTTCCCCCTCATAAAACGCAGTGCCTATACTGTCGCTCATGCGGTGAATGTCGTCTTCATCAAATTCTTTTTTTACAATTCTATCAATAAGGATATAAGTAGATAAATGACCGGAAGATGATGCGCGGCAAACTACTTTTTGTTCAAGATCTATATCGCTCATTTCAAGAAGGTCTTCTATTCTAATAACCTCACCTTCTGAAGAGCCTCCTTCCTGCAGATCACCAGCAGGCAAAATGTACATACGGCTAAAGCCTTTCTGCAGCAGGATGTTGAGCTCTTCTCTTACCTGTCGGTTTGCATGTTGTTTAAATACTGCAAGCATCAAAATTCTGCTGCCTTCAGCCATATTCTCAATAGCTTCTATAACATCTTTTACATCGTCTTTTTTTACCTCTCGTCCGCTGGCAGGAGAGATGGTATGTCCTGCTCTTGCAAACAAGAGTCTCAAATAATCATAAATTTCGGTCATACTTCCTACCGTACTGCGGGGAGTGCGCGTAATTACTTTTTGCTCTATAGCTATTGCCGGACAAAGACCTTTTATAAAATCGACATCAGGCTTGTTCATCCGTGCCATAAACTGCCTTGCATATGCACTTAAACTTTCGGCATATCGTCTTTGCCCTTCTGCAAAAAGTGTATCAATGGTAAGGGAAGATTTTCCGGAGCCGGAGACACCAGTAACTACAATAAATTTATTCCTTGGAAATTCTACTGTAACGTTCTTTAAATTGTGAGTTCTTGCGCCCTTTACAAGTATGTTTTCATTTGCCTTGCTTACAGGTCTTTTCTTTATAACTTTAAGCGAAGCGGAACTGTTTTTGGCCATATCAACAAAATTATAAACAATAAAGGGCTTTAATTATTTATTACCACACCCCTTATTGTAATTCACAAGGTTTTATCATTAATCAAAAAGGAACCTCGTTAATAGAATCCTCCAATTGCTATACCTCGTTATTGTTCCACCATCGGGAAAACCTTTATGGACTTTACCAGAATGGGCATTTAATTATAAGTACTGTTTTTTTAACTGATAATCAACTACTTATTTATTTAAATTTACTAGACGAAGAATAAATTCTTTTTTTAGCAAAGTAACTGTGCCTTTTTGGGTTATTCTTTTAACTGTTGCAATCACTTTCTGTATCTTCTTTACGTTTATTTTACAAGGTGTTATTGATGATGTGTTGAAAGTTTAAATAGCTGACAGCACTTACAATAACTTAAAAATCGCAGATCCAGTTATTTCAATATCCTAACTTAAAAACCAAACGTCGTATCCGACCACGGAATGAAAAACCTATCCCAATCCACCGACAACCAGCTTGTCCAGGCCTTCTACAATGGCAGTAATCGATCATTAGAAATTTTAGTAACACGGCACAAAGACAAAATGTTTTCTGCAATTCTTTTTCTTGTGAAAGATAAATATTTGGCGGAGGACCTCTTTCAGGATGCCTTTATTAAAATTATTGACACTATTCGAAATAACCGATACACAGAAGAAGGCA
>JALYZZ010000284.1 GCA_030948675.1 Bacteroidota bacterium
AATGGAGTGAGCTACCGTAAAGGCGGTTGCCTGCCAAAAAATCACCTTAACCTTATTGCTCAACAAACAAAGACCCACCACAAAAAGAATGTGATCAAACCCGTCCGGTAAAATATGAGTATAGCCAAGTTTTAGATAAAACAAAATAACATGCTCTACAGGTGCTTTTTCAAGAACATAGTTGATTGTATGCGCAAACAGCGGAGGCGTAGTTACCAGCAAACATATAGAAAGCATAAGAACCGGTAAATAGCTTTTTTTTAGCAACAACCCTATTTTCTGTACCGGTTCCATTACAAATTTTGCATTGCAGTTGATGTTTCGGCTTTTAGCGTATAGCCCACATAAGAGTTAGCTACAGAAGCTTGTTGAAGCATTGTTTTTGCCATTTCTTTTTCGCCGCTTTTTAGAAAAATGAGACCTGCCCTGCTAAGTAAGACAGGGTTTTTAGAATTCGTTTTTAAAGCAGTTTTTATATAAGGCAAAGCTTTGTCATATTCTCCCTTGTTGTAATAGACCCAGGCCACCGTCTCGTTTACATCAATGTTTTCCGGGCGCCGATTGTACTCAAGCAGCGCATGCTCAAGTGCTTTGTCTGTATTATGTACTTTAAGGTAAGCATACGCAAGTTCGCGATCTGCATAGTGACCTATCGATTCGTCTTTGTCACCGGCATTCGCATCTTTTGATAAATCTTCTATCACTGCTTTGGCAATTTCATCCGCTTTTTTATTTTGCCCCGACTGACGATATAAATCAACCAGCTCTTCTTTCATTGAATTATCATTGATGAGAGAGTCTGCTTTTTCATATAGCGCTATTGCTTTTTTAGTATCATTTGCCGCTACAGCTACCCTTGCCAGCCCCGCCAGCGCATATGGATAATCAGGACGCATACTTAACGAGAGATTGTACAGTCCTTCCGCTGTTTTATAATCGCCTGTTTTTTCATAAAGGTTACCGAGTTGCACTCTTGTCCACTCTGTGTGCTCATCTCCCTGGCCACCAGCACCGGCTGCCATTTTCATCGCTTCGATAGAGCTTTTATAATTTCCGAAAATCTCCCTTAGATACGATACCCGGGAATAGGAAGTAAGGTCAGGTCTGATCGACACCATTTTATCGGCTTGCGCTACCGCCGAATCGTAATTACCCATTTCAACATTTCCATCTACCATTAACCCGTATACATAAGCGTTATAAGGATTAACAGAGCGCGCCTTTTGTGCCGCAGCAAGACCTTCTGCAAAATGGTGCTGAGAAAGATAAATCAGAGACTTGTAAACAAGCGCATTAAAGTTTAATGAATCAATTTTCAAAATGGTGTTTACGCTTTTCATGGCTGCTTTGTCGTAGTACATGTAATTGCCCGTTTCCCGCGCCTCCTGTATATACAATGCAGCAAGTTTTAATGAAGCACTCAAATCATTAGGATCTTCTTTTAAAGCTGAAAATAGCGTCTCAGCCTTTTTTTGAACCAACTTCCATTCATTACTGTTCGCTGCTGCACCTTTTCTCGGCAGCAACTCATACACCATGTTCTCTTTTTCCTTTTCCTTTACGTTGTATTTTATGATAATCCCTATCACTGCAATGCAAAAAATGGCAATGCAAATGATATAGATAGTTTTCTTTTTCATTTCGGTGGTAATTTAATATATAGGGTTGTTAACGGCAGTATATAAAGTGTATACAATATAAGCGATAGTTTTTATTTCCATCTCCAATTTCAACTGACAACAGTTTTACCGGTTCGCCCTCCATAAAGTAATGTTGCTATTGTTTGGTCGTACAATCATTGCTTAAAATACATATAACCCGGTACGTGACCGGGTTATATGTGAATGAAACTATTTCAAAATTAAAGGGGAGTTTATTGTTTAATAATCTTTTTAGTTTCTATTCTTACTCCGTTGCTCTGTATTACAATTAAATAGGTGCCTACAGGGAAACGCGAAACATTAAATTCAGTAAAGCCATTTGAAATAAATCTTGAAGCCATCTTTTTCCCATTTGCATCAAAAACATCAGCGGTTAGATTTGCTTGTTGTGAATATACTCTAACGAAGTTTGTTGCAGGGTTAGGATATACTGTGATAGCGTTTGACATTGTAAACCTGATTGCACGGACTTCAGAATACGTGTATTTGCCATCTTTATCAATCTGTTTAATACGGTAGTAATTCATCTTGTCGAGGAACGGTGACATATGGGAGTACTCGTAACTGTTTGCACTTCCATTTATTGCCCGCACATTTCCTCCGATTTGCTGAAACGATTGTCCGTCAGAGCTGAACTCGACTTCAAAATGATCGTCATTAACTTCATTGGTTACACGCCACTTCAGATTAACAGTAT
>JALYZZ010000118.1 GCA_030948675.1 Bacteroidota bacterium
CACAGCACAGCAAATGAAGTTTGCATTAGCGAAGAGAGACACAACAGCACTTGAAAAATAAAAGGTGAAAGCAAGTGACAGAGCATACCAGTTTTGGAAACGAAATTCACTAAGTATAGATTTATAGAGCAGACCTGTATTTTTGCAAAAGTTAAACTACATGCACAATAACCCAATACAACCAAAATGGAAACTTTGTCAATATCCCGAAGAATACAAATATTCTTCGTCCCCGCTAGTTTAAGTGTTCCGAAGGGCAGTTAAATTTAAAATGGTTGTAGGACTGCGTCCAGTACAAATAAGGCTGTGTGCCAATAATTTTACCTATATCCGGATTTCATAATAAAGAACGGCCTGTTTAATAAAATAGAAGGACTAGTTGAAATAATAATTATCCTTAACAAACAAAAACAAACTACTACACTTTCCGAAAAGCTCGAACAGCTAAACCAACGCATAGCCTACACCAATGACAAGATAAACAAACTCGTGTACCAATTGTACGGGTTGACTGATGATGAGGTGGCGATAGTGGAGGGGAGAGGGTAATAAGGGGTGAGTGAAAAGAAATATTTAAAAAAGTTTCAATAGCTGTTGCAATTATGAAGTGCGGTTTCTATTTTGTTGTAAAAAGATTATACTTATTTTCAATGGCAACTTTGTAAGGCCCCCCAACCTAAAAGTATACCTGAAAGCCCGCAAAAAGACTTAAGTGCATGGTCTTGAGGATACTTTTTTCTTTGGCTGCCAGGTTCACTTTTAAATTCAATTGCACATTTTAATTTACTAAACCCAAATACTTCTAAGCATGAAAGAAGCCCTTCTATTTTATTGCATGTTTATTATTGCATCGGCTACTGCCCAGGACAAAAACAAAATTGTAATTGGCAACATTGACAGCATCTACTCAAAAGTATTGAATGAACAAAGAAAAATATGGGTATCTGTGCCGCAAGGTCCCAATAGCCAACTTTACGCCCCGAAGACATATCCGGTTGTGTACCTGTTAGATGGTGATGCGCACTTTCAATCGGTTACCGGGATGTTGCAACAGCTAAGTTCTGTAAATGGTAATACAGTAGCCCCTGAAATGATTGTGGTAGGAATTCCTAATACCGATCGTACCCGCGACCTTACCCCGACTCATTCCGAACGGGGCCCTGATGGTAAAGTAGTGGCAATGATGAAGAGTTCGGGGGGCGGAGAATTGTTTACAACTTTTATTAGAGATGAGCTCATCCCTCATATTGATTCGCTTTACCCTACAGCACCTTACAAAATGTTCATAGGGCACTCGTTAGGTGGATTGATGGTAATGAATACACTTATCAATCATCCTGATTTGTTTAATTCATATCTCGCTATCGATCCAAGCATGTGGTGGGATAATCAAAAATTGCTTAAGAAAGCAGATACAGTACTGAAGAATAAAGACTATGCAGGCAGAACGCTCTTTCTTGCTGTTGCAAACACGATGGCAGAGGGAATGGATACCTTAAAAGTGATAAAAGACACCACAGGCAACACGCTGCACATACGATCGAACCTGCAACTGGCGAAAATGTTACAAAAGTATAAAGGCAATCATTTAACCTGGAACTGGAAATATTATAGCGAAGATAATCATGGCTCTGTACCACTGATAGCAGAATACGATGCGCTGCATTCTTTTTTTAAACATACCGCTTTAAAAATTCCTAACAGTCCTGATGATACCGCATTTTTCACTGTCGCTTATATTAAAAAGCATTACGAAGACGTTTCGAATCAAATGGGTTATAAAGTACTTCCACCCGAAGAATTGATTAATTTATTAGCTTACCAGTTTTTTACCTTAAATATGATGGACAAAGCACAAAGCCTTTTACAATTAAACATCGACAATTACCCGCAAAGTTATAATGTGTATGATAGCGAGGGAGACCTGTATAATGCAGAAGGGGACAAGAAAAAAGCAGCCGAGTTTTTTTCTAAAGCATTAGCCTTAAAAGAAAATCCGGAAACCCGGCGAAAGATGGAAAATCTGAACATAAAAGAAGTGCAATTAAATGCTGCAACACTTCAAAAATATGTGGGGGAATATGAATTATCTCCTGGTTTTATATTAGCCGTAAGAGTAAAAGGTAACAATATTTATACACAGGCGACGGGGCAGGAAGAAGTACAGATATATGCTGACAAAGAAGATCACTTCTTTTTAAAAGTGGTGACTGCACAGATAGATTTTAAAAGGAATAAAAAAGGAGAAGTAGAGCGATTGATCCTTCATCAAAATGGAAAAGATATGGCTGGAAAAAAAATAAAGTAATGATGATTAGCACGAAGAAAAAAAGTGTCGGCAAATTCTTATGATACACTTCTATCGCCGGCTGGCTTATTCCCTGTAATATTTAAATCAATCCCCCGCTAGTTTAAGTGTTCCGAAGGGCACTTAAATTTAAAATGGTTGTAGGACTGCGTCCAGTACAAATAAGGCTGTGTGCCAATAATTTTTTCGCCTTGGTTGGGTGTGTCACGAATGAGAAGAATGGATAGTTCTTTTCATTGTTCTATAAAAGATGGTAGTAGGCCTACCGCATACGTTGTGCAGACGAAGTATGCAAACCACCTGAAGGTGCTGTGTTCAAAAGGCATGGTGCTTAACGTTCAGGCAAAAGG
>JALYZZ010000370.1 GCA_030948675.1 Bacteroidota bacterium
GCCTGTGGTTATCTTCTGGCAACATGTCAAGGGAAAAAATATCGTTTAGTCCATCATTGTTAATGTCTGCAATATCGTTGCCCATAGAGAAGAACGAAGTATGTCCTAAGCTCCTTTGTAGTTTATCAGTAAAGGTTCCGTTTCCGTTATTAATGTAGAGAAAGTCAGGTTCAAGATAGTCGTTAGAAATATAAATGTCTTGCAATCCATCTCCGTTTATATCTGCCACTCCAGCACCAAGGCCATGAGATAATACGCTACTTTTTATACCAGCCTGCTGCGTTACCTCATGAAAAAAATTATTATCATTGCGAAGTAATTTTATACCACTTAAATGATCATTTTCTTTTAACAATTGCTGTATAGTTGCTTCGTCCAGGGTGGTTCGCCTTACTATGCTATGGTTTAGTAATAGTACATCAAGGTCTCCATCTTTATCATAATCAAAGAATACCGACTGTGTAGTATAAGACGAGTCGTCTAAGCCGTACTTGCGGGCTTGCTCACTAAAATGAGGAATTCCTTTAGAGTCGGTTCCGTCGTTAATAAAAAGTTGTTTAACCCGTTTTTCTCCTCTCAGTTTGCCTGAATAAGATATATAAATATCCTTTTTCCCATCTCCGTTTATATCAACCATTGTTACCCCTGTCTTCCACGGTCCAGGTCTCCCTGCGACTCCCGCTGCCGCAGAGATATCTTCAAACTGCATATTACCCTTATTCAGGTATAGCTTATTATCGACCATGTTGCCTGAAAAATACAAATCCTCTAAGCCATCACCATTTACATCCCCCGTACTCACACCTCCCCCATTGTAGAAATACTCGTAGATTAACACGTTTGTATTTAAACCTTCTTCAAGGGCATTATTAAAATCAACATGGGTTTGAGATGATGGTAGTAAAGTAAACATTGGATTGGAATAGCTAATCTTTAGATTTTTCGAAGAGTTATTCTTACATCCATCCAGGAATATGAAAGCTATTAAAACAAATGAGAAAAAAATTGTCTTGTTTTTCAAGGGACTGAGATAATTAAAATTTTATTTATTGTTTAAGGAATTACAGATTGAAAGTAGATCGATTTTTTTGTTAATTAAATTTTTAATATTTCCGCGGCTATACTATCGCTCCTTGCCTGTAAGTTTTATGAAACAACCTAAAAACTGTCTACATAAGAAACTGGATTGAATTAAATAAAAAGTCTATGCTGCATTACTACAGCATAGACTTTTTTACCACGTCCTAACTCCCAAACTATTATTTATAGCCAGGATTATTAATAAGTTTACTATTTCTAAATATTTCATCCTTATTCAAAGGCCGGTAATACATTTTATCATCCCACTTCCTGTTTTCAAGGCTGGTAGTAGGCACAGGCGTGTAAGTATAGTCAAACTTTGTCGGATCTTTTCGGTAAGGCACAGGGGCGGTTGCACCAGCTTTAAGGTTTGCCTGAACATCTATATATGTTGTTGTCCGGCCTAAAGTGGTGGGGGCTATCATCCACCTGCGGGCATCATGATAACGCTGTTCTTCATAAGCCATTTCTATTCTTTTCTCGCTACGCAAACGTTGCCTTAATGCATCTCCGGACTCTGTAGCAGCAGGTAATCCTGCTCTAAATCGTATTTTATTAATCCAGGTTCTCGCTTCGGCATCTAAACCCAGCTCTATGCAAGCCTCTGCATAATTAAACATTAGTTCTGTATACTTTAAAAATCCCCATGGAATATACTGACGTTGGGTGTTCTCGATAATGTTAGGATCAGGATCTGTAAATTTTCTGAAATAATACCCTGTCCAGCTTCCGTTCCAGTTTTCAATAGAGCTTTGTCTGGTATCAAGACCAGGTAAAACGTTACTACCAATTTTGTATGTTCCGGTTTGTATTTGATTAGCGGGGTCTACATTACCTGAAATTTTATCACGAGGCTTCCATGAAGCGCCATCGTACAATATAGTTACATAAAATCTTGCTTCCCTATTATTGTAAGGATTTGCCTTTTTTTCAGGATCACTCCAGCTAAATTTAGTACCGTCCATCATTTCGTAATCGTCAACCAATTCACCTATTGGAGAGTTTCCCGACCAGTTATGATACCCATTTGGCCCATTATATAAACCGACTTGTCCGGCACCTTCGTTTAGATCTTTGCTAAATGTTCTCTCAAACAATAATTCTACAGCTGCTGCAGGATCTGCATCAGGGCTTTTACTTCCACCACCCATAGCGAGGGCAGTGTAATTTTTTCTTGCATCTTCAAAACTTACAGGGGCGCTCAAATCGGTTTTATACCCTGTACCTGCTGCGTCCATAGCTGCTTTTGCCGCGTCTTTAGCTGCCTGCCACCGGGAGGTACGGTCTCCACTTACATATCCTAAAAGTTCAGGTTTTGCGTAAGCAGCAAGCAGAGGCGACTTTGCTTTAGCAGTCGGCATGTCGTGCAAATCACTAGCTGCATATATAAGAACCCGGGATTTTAACGCCAGCGCAGCTACGTCTGAAGCACGACCCCGAATCTTAGACTTACCCTTTAATAGAAGTGCTGCGGTATCAAGATCTTTCACAATAAAATTGACACATTCTGCATATGTATTGCTAGCAACAGTATAATCCTGATCCAATCCGTAAACCTGTGTGACGATTGGAATAGCACCGTAAAACCTCAACAACTGCTGATAATAATAGGCTCTTAAAAACCTCGCTTCACCTTGCAATCTCTCTTTCAAAGTTTTATCATCAAAAGCAGCGCCCGGCAAATTTTGCAAAGCAATATTTGCAGGCCTGATACGATTGTACATATTTGTCCATTCAAAATTAGAGCTCTGCCATCCTAAATTTGACTCATTTAAAGTGCCTTCGTTAATTGTATTAATACCTCGACCAGCATGGGTAAAGATTGCTTCATCAGACACGGAAGCCATCATTTGCTCTTCAAAGCCGCCGACACCCAATCCTCCATACAACCCAAAAACAAATGCTTCTGAAAGAGCGGGATCCTTCCATGTGTCACTTCCCGGCACCTGATCTACCGGCTTCGTATTTAAAAAGTCTTTTTTACAAGCCGTCAGGATGCTACTTAGCACTAATAGCAATAGGACTGTTCGAACTGTTATATGTTTCATGTTCATTTATTTTAAAAAGTTACTCTTATTCCTGTATTTATAATTCTTGACTGCGGATAGTATTTACCACTTGTACTCACAGACTCTGGATCCCAAATTTTCATTTTATCCCAGGTTATGAGGTTAAGCGCATTTACATAAATCTTGAATCCGCTAACACCAATTTTTCTGCTTAAATTTCCAAGATTATATGCTATTTGAACATTTTTAAGCCTTAGGTAATTACTTGAACGAAGAAAATATGTATTTGACCCAAAGTTGCTTCCGTTATTAGTATAGTATGTATTATCTCTGTTAGCTAAGCGAGGATCAACACTACTTGGATTTTCTACAGACCAGCGATGATCATAACTATATTGAAAATAGTTTCCAAAATCGCCTGTTTCATTATTATTAAATAAAAGCAATCCACCAGTAGCACCCTGGAACAAAACAGACAGGTCGAAGTTTTTATATTGTGCACCTAAACTCATTCCCCCTGTAAATACCGGATCTCTGTTTTGGTCTAATCTCACCCTGTCATTTGCATCAATTTTACCGTCTCCATTTACATCTTTAAATTTCATATCACCCGGTTTTAAGCTTCCTGTTGCCGCGCTATAGTTTATTTTGTTATCTGCAATTTCTTTTGTGTCTCTAAAAACCCCATCATAGAGATAGGCTAGAAAATTAGCGCCACTTGTTCCATATGAACGACCAGTTGACTGCTGATATTCCGGAATACCAGGTGCCTCATCCCAAAAAACTATTTTATTTTTTGCATACCCGCCGTTAACACTAATATTATAAGTAACATCACCGGCTTTACCATTGTATCCTACTCTAAATTCATATCCTCTATTATTCAATTGTCCCAAATTAATCTGTGGTAACAGGGTACTTATACCAGAACTTTGGGGAGTTGAACCACCTCGGGGAATAAGTATTTTGGTTCTCTTATTATAAAAATAGTCTAACTCAAACGAAAGCTTGCCATTAAACAAGGTGCCTTCCAGACCAACGTCTGCATTATTGGCTACCTCCCAGGTTATATCAAGATTTGGCACAACCCGTTCTCTCAGCGTTGTTTGAACGGCTGAATTGATTACTTGTGTTCCTAAGGCATAGGTTGGCAAGTATTGATATTCACCCACCCGGTCGTTACCTAACTGTCCGTAGGACGCACGAAGTTTCAAATTGTTAACAAATGAGAAATTGTCTTTAAAGAAATTTTCTTTAGAGATATTCCACCCAACAAGTACGCCCGGAAAAAATCCAAATCGTTTGTCTTCAGGAAAGATGTAAGAGCCATCGTATCTCCATAAAAATTCAGCAAGATATTTTTCCTTATAGTTATATGCCGCGCGGCCAAAATAACTTAAACGAGCCTGCGAACCAAAAATAGCAGTCGAACTTGTTCCATTATTGCCAACGCTTTGTTCTGCAGATCCTCCTGCAAAAAGCTGGTCAACTGCCGGTGAAATAAAGTATCTTCTAAAGGCAAAAAAGTTGTCTCCATCTCTCGTTTCTTTCGTAACACCTCCCAACAAATTGATCGTATGATCGCCGCCAAATGTACGGTCGTAGTTTACCAGTCCGGTTAAGTTAACCCTTAATTCGTTCTCATCTGTCATGCGCAAACGTGGGTCAGAAAATGTAGAGCGTATACTCTTAGTCAACTTGGGTGTTGTACCATCTGCTTCATAACTCGTTTTGTCCCAGTTGTACAAATACCATGGTGTCTCAAACCTTTTAGACCGACCTATATATTTGTCCACTGCCGCGCTAAATGTGAATTTCAATCCGGAAACCCATGGGTTGCCTATTTCTATTTTTCCGTTTGTTTGGACGTAATCGCGCTTGTTTCTATCGTACCCGGTTTGATCGGTGGTGATAACAATAGGATTTTGACCATTTTCAATATCTGGTCCAGGCAACCCATTTGGCCATATTTCCGGTTCTGTAGGCTTACCTCTTACGAGCATTCTAAATATATCACCTGCAGATACCGTTGGAAAAAAACGATATTCTTCCCGAGCAACTAAACCAATATTAGTACTTATATATTTGTTTACTTTGGCATCAAGGTTTAACCTCATGTCATATTGCTTGTAGCCGGTAGCAGAATTTTTATAAATTGCATCCTGGTTTTCGTACCCTAATGAGGCAAGGAATCTAATTGCATCTGTGCCTCCACTGATTTGCAAATCGTGTCTATCC